>NZ_JAFIRA010000001.1 GCF_022848905.1 Thermostichus vulcanus str. 'Rupite' | reverse complement strand
TCAACAACCGGATCAAGGTAATCAAGCGACAAGGGTATGGGTTTACCAACATTACTAACTTCAGAGCCAGATTATTAGCAGCTTTCTGGCCTTAGTAATCCTTGATCACCATAAGTCCAGGAGAGCCACCAAATTATTATTCCTCTTCCCCCCCTCCCCGAACAAAAAGCGATCGCATCTATCCTCTCTTCCCTCGACGACAAGATCGAACTGAATCGGCGGATGAACGAAACCCTGGAGGCAATGGCACGGGCGATCTTCAAGGATTGGTTTGTGGACTTTGGTCCCACCCGCGCCAAGCAAGAGGGACGCGCCGCCTATCTGCCGGAGCCGTTGTGGTCGCTGTTTCCAGACGCGATCGATGAGGAGACGGGCTTACCAATGGGGTGGAAATTGACAAAGTTAGGCTCTATTGCAGAATCAGTCAATAGAACTGTTAACCCGACGGAAATTGATGAACAAACCCCTTACATCGGATTAGAGCATATGCCTCGTCGCTCTATAGCCTTAGAGCATTGGGAAGACGCAGGGAAAGTTACCAGTAATAAGCTTAGGTTTGAAACTGGAGAGTTTTTATTTGGAAAATTGCGGCCTTATTTTCATAAAGTAGGTATTGCACCATTAAGCGGAATTTGTTCTACAGATATTGTTGTAGTTCGTCCAAAATCTGAGGTATGGTCATCATTAGTATTAACAGCTATTTCGACTAATAATTTTGTTGAGTATACAAATTTAACATCAACTGGAACTAAAATGCCCCGAACAAGCTGGAGCATTATGGCTAAATATGAATTGCCATTACCTGATGAACACATTGTGAAACAATTTGAGTTGATGATTAAACCTTGCACAAGTCAAATAATTAGCAATATCCATCTAAGTCGTACGCTGGCTGAACTGCGCGATCGCCTTTTACCCAAGCTCATGTCTGGCGAAATTCGGGTAAAAGATGCCGAGAAACCGGTGGAGGAGGTGGTATGAGATACGATCCTGAAAAGCATCATCGGCGGTCTATTCGCCTCAAGGGATATGACTATAGCCAAGCCGGGGCATACTTTGTAACGATTTGTACTAAAGATAGGCAATGTTTATTTGGTGAAATTCATGCAGGCGATATGTTTCTCAATGATGCAGGACTAATTCTTTATGATGTATGGTATGGACTGCCCAACCATTATTTACATATAGAATTAGATGCATTCGTTGTAATGCCCAACCACATCCACGGCATCATCGTTCTATCCGACCCCCCCGTAGGGGCAGGTTTCAAACCTGCCCCTACCCCAACGACATCGGCACCAATCGCCCCTATCCCAACGACATCGGCACCAATCGCCCCTATCCCAACGACATCGACACCAATCGCCCCTATCCCAACGACATCGGCACCAATCGCCCCTACCCCAACCAAACGCCAACCCTTATCTGAAATTATTCGGGCATTCAAAACATTTTCGGCACGACGCATCAATGCCCATCAAAACACCACAGGTTATCCTGTATGGCAGCGTAATTATTACGAACACATCATCCGCAACGAAGATAGCCTCGATCGTATTCGCTAATACATTATGGACAATCCCAAAAATTGGCAGAGGGATCGGGAAAGTTCCACCGCCAACATCGTAGAAACGGGTTTCAACCCCGCCCCTACCGGCGCAAAACAACATGACGCAATCAACCGTTGGGATTGTTCTTAATGCCATGTCCTACCTCACCGAAGCTGATATTGAGCAAACGCTCCTAGAGCAACTGCAACACCTCGGCTATACTCACCTTGCCGATGTTGTTACCAATCCTGACGGTTCGCACCCAGAGCGGGAATCCTACGCTGATGTAATCTTGTCCCAACGGTTGCGAGCAGCCCTCGATCGCCTCAACCCCACCATTCCCGCCGCCGCCCGCGACGATGCCTTTAAGAAAATCATTGCCACCGAAAAACCCAACCTGATCGAAGAAAACCGCCGCCTCCACCGCGCCCTCGTTGAAGGAATCGATGTCGAGTTTTACGCCGAAGATGGAACCATTCGTGGTGATAAAGTCTACGCCATCGACTTTGCCAACCCCAGCGCGAACGATTGGCTCGTGCTGAACCAATTTACTGTCATCGAAAACGGTCACAACCGCCGCCCCGATGTCGTGGTTTTTATCAACGGGCTACCGATCGCTGTCATCGAAATTAAAAGCCCCAGCTCCGCCACCGCCACCCTCGCTGCCGCCTACAACCAACTACAAACTTACAAAACCCAAATCGCCTCCCTATTCCGCACCAACGCCCTTCTCGTGACCACCGATGGACTCACCGCCCGCATCGGCTCCCTCACCGCCGACCTAGAACGGTTCATGCCCTGGCGCACCATTGATGGCAGCGACATCGCCCCCAAGGGCACCCCCGAAATGCCAGTGCTGATCGAGGGCGTGTTTGCCAAATCGCGATTGCTCGACCTGATCCAAAACTTCACCGTCTTTGGCGACTCTGGCTCCGGCATCTGTAAAATCATCGCCGGATACCACCAATTCCACGCCGTCCAAAAAGCTGTAGCCAGCACCATCATCGCTTGTACGGGCGAGTTTGAAACCCGCCCCGACAGGAATCGCAAAGCGGGAGTGATCTGGCATACCCAAGGCTCTGGCAAAAGCCTACTAATGGCCTTTTATGTTGGGCAATTGGTGCGCCGTCCCGAACTGGAAAATCCGACGATCGTCGTCATCACCGATCGCAATGACCTCGACGATCAACTCTTTAGCACCTTTGCGATGTGCCGCGATCTGATTCGCCAAACACCCCAACAAGCCGACAGCCGCGAAGACCTGCAAACCCTCCTCAACCGCGCCTCTGGCGGCGTTGTCTTCACCACCATCCAAAAATTCGCCCCCACCAAAGGGGAAACCACCTATCCAGTGTTGAGCGATCGCCGCAATGTGATTGTCATTGCCGATGAAGCCCACCGCAGCCAATATGGATTTAAAGCCAAGGTCGATCCAAAAACGGGAGACATTGCCTACGGCTTCGCCAAATATCTGCGAGATGCCCTCCCCAATGCTTCCTTCATTGGCTTCACTGGCACCCCGATCGAAGCCGCCGATGTTAATACCCCCGCTGTATTTGGAGATTACATCGACATCTACGACATCAGCCGCGCCGTGGAAGATGGCGCCACCGTCCCCATCTACTATGAAAGCCGCCTCGCCCGGATCGATTTGCCTGAAGACCAAAAACCCCAGATTGACGCAGAGATTGAAGAACTGTTTGAAGACGAAGAACAATCGGAACGGGCCAAGCTCAATCAAAAATGGGCAACAGTTCAAGCACTTGTCGGGGCAGAGGAGCGGTTAAAGTTGGTTGCCGCCGATCTGGTCAGCCACTTTGAAAATCGGGTTGCTGCCCTCAAGGGGAAAGCCATGATCGTCTGCATGAGTCGGGCGATCTGTGTCAAGCTTTACAACCAGATTGTCGCCCTCCGCCCTGACTGGCATTCCCCCGACGATAACGAAGGAACGATCAAAATCGTCATGACGGGTTCCGCCGCCGATCCTCAAGACTGGCAGCCCCACATCGGCACCAAAGCCCGTCGCGATCTGCTGGCTAAGCGGGTTAAAGATCCTAACGATCCTCTGCAACTGGTGATTGTGCGGGATATGTGGCTCACCGGGTTTGATGCGCCCTCAATGCACACCATATATATTGATAAACCCATGAAAGGCCACAGCTTAATGCAGGCGATCGCCCGCGTCAACCGAGTCTTTCGCGATAAACCCGCTGGCTTAGTCGTAGACTATATTGGCATTGCCCAGCGGTTGAAAGAAGCCCTCCGGGACTACTCCGCCCAAGACCAGCAACAGACAGGCATTGATGAGAGAGAAGCAATCGCCCTGATGCTAGAAAAATATGATGTCGTTCGCGCCATGTTTCACGGTTTTGAGTACCAGCGGGGGTTGGCTGGAACACCTCAAGAACGGTTGGTCGTGATGGCTGAGGCGATCGAATGGATTCTCGAACAACAACACCAAGCCGCCCAGCAAGAAACCGACGACAACGCCAAAAAACAAGCCCACCGCCGCTATCAAGATGCAGTACTGGCACTCTCCAAAGCCTTTGCCCTGGCTGCTGCCAGCGACGAAGCCCGCCAGATTCGCGATGAGGTCGGTTTCTTCCAAACCATCCGCGCTGCCCTGGGTAAGGGTGGGTTTGAAACCAACCCCTACGGTAAATCTGCTGCAGAACGGGAATTTGCTGTTCAACAAATTATTGATCGGGCTGTGGTCTCCACGGAAATTGTCGATATTCTCAGTGCCGCCGGGCTATCTTCCCCCGATATTTCCATCCTCTCCGATGACTTCTTGCTGGAGATTCAGCAAATGGAGAAGAAAAATCTCGCCCTAGAAGCACTAAAACGCTTGCTGAATGATGAGATCCATTCCCACAGCCGCACCAACGTTACCGAGGAGAAAAAGTTTTCGGAGCGATTGGAGCAGGCGATCGCTCGGTACCACACCAACGCCATCAGCACTGTCGAAGTCCTACAAGAGTTAATCAATCTGGCTCAAGATATTAAAGCTGCCCGTCAACGAGGAGAAGAACAAGGACTTTCTGCTGAGGAGATCGCTTTTTATGATGCCTTAGCTGAGAATGAAAGTGCCGTTAAAATCATGGGCAACGATAGCCTAAAAATCATCGCCCATGAATTGCTGATGAGCCTGAAATCGAACGTCACTGTGGATTGGGCACACAGACAAAGTGCCCGTGCCCGTCTCCGCACCATCGTAAAGCGCATCCTGCGACGGTATGGTTATCCTCCAGACCTACAAGCTGCCGCCGTTCAAAATGTCTTACAACAAGCAGAAGCGCTATCGGCTGCATGGGTGGTTGGTGGTTCGGGTTAAATACCCTATGAGTTCTAAATATGAAGAAAACACACTCAAAATCTCACAAAGCAGGATATAGCCCTTTCGTGGGTTTGCTACAACAACAATTGTGTCCTTACCCTATTTTACAAAGAGGACTGGGGATTCCCCCGTGCTAGGTGACTAACGAAAGGGCTGTAACAAATCGTTGCAGCGGCGGAATAAAGATGGTTGATTGGAAATCTCAAGTCACTTGCCACCACTGATATCTGCCAGATATCTGCTGAATATCTGGATAGGGCTGACCGTAGCAGTTCGGGGTAGATCACCAAAATGGTCGAGGGGTGGGTCTGTCTGATTTTATTCTTGGCTACCCTGACGCATGGGCTGTCGGGCTTTGGCCTAGCGTTGGTAGCGGTGCCCCTGCTGCAGCTGGTGGTTAGCTTGCAGGTGGCAACGCCCTTGATCTCTTTGGTCTCAGGGATGACGGTGGTGGCGATGGCTTGGCGCTATCGGCATGCTTTGGAATGGGGATCCCTGCTGCGGTTGGCGGGAGGAGCTACGCTAACCATTCCCTTGGGGGTTTGGGCAGCGGCTTGCTGGGATGAACGCTGGATTGCCCTGATGTTAGGGATCCTCCTGGTTTTGTATGCCCTCTACAGACTTTTGGGGTTGCGACTGCCTGAGCTGGGATCCCCCCATTGGGCTTGGTTGTTTGGTGGGTTGTCCGGTTTTCTCTCCGGCATGGCCAATATCGGTGGCCCTCCCGCCATCATCTACGCCAACTGTCGGCGTTGGGAGCCAGAACGGTTTAAGAGCAATCTGCAGGGTCTTTTTCTGAGCAATCTAGGCACCGTCATGCTGAGCCATACCCTCCAGGGCAACTACACTCCACAGGTGTTGCGGCTGTTGGGGTTAGGGTTGCCTGCTATTGTTATCGGCTTTGTTACAGGGTTGTGGTTATCCCGCTGGATTCATCCGGTGCAATTTCGTCGTCTGGTGCTGATGTCACTGGTGGGGATTGGGCTCATGCTCCTGGGGCGGTCTTTATCAACTCTTTCGGGCCAGGGATGAGGAAGTCTCAAATAGAATCAGGACAAGATTGAGACTTGCTCAGAGGGTCAGGGTGATAAGGGCTGGATCTCAACGCGATCTCCCACCTGCAAACCCAAGCTGGCAGCAGTACCCCCACGGAATTCCAGCACCCCATCCACCAACTGCGAAGGGGGTGGCCCATAGGTTGGGCAGGGTTGAGCCGGACAGCCAGGCACATCGGCGGCAATATACACCACTTGCCCCTGGTACAGGAAAATGATGTCCAGGTTGATCAAGGTATTGAACATCCAAAAGGAAGCCGGTCGCGGCGGATCAAAGGGGAACCACATGCCCCGGTCTTCTGGTAAATCGGTGCGAAACATCAAGCCAATGCGCTGTTGTTCAGGGGTGCGAGCCACTTCCAGCTCAAAGGGTTGACCGGCGATGGTCACCTCTGCTTCTACCGTCAGTTGTTGAGGTTGCCCTGCTGCTGAAGAAGGATTGGCGGCTGCCTCGGCGACCTGCACTTGCGAGGATTCACCTGCTGAAGACGTACATCCCAGCCCGGATCCCAGTAGCAGCAAAGCCAAACTCAAGGAGCCGGTCATTTTGCGCCATTTTGCCGCCATGTTTCACCCCTTTGTCTTCTTCTGTATGCTTCATTCAAGCCATTCCTGGGCAGGCTTTATCCTAACTCGTGGGATCCTTCGGACAGAGACGGATGAGGGCCAATTGGGTAGGGATCCCTGGCAAGATTCTCTTTATCGACCTCATCGGTGCTCTTGTATACTTCCCTTTACTGCAAACCGCTGATCTGTAGCCCCCTCAAGCGCAGCGGAATCGGCCAGCCTTGGCAGGAACACCCTGAAGTCGACTCGATAGCATAACAATAGGCTCCGCAGGGTGCGGAGCAGGAAAAAGCCTGAGTCCCCATGGGAGAGCCGCCATGCACCTGATCAATCCTTTGAATTGGCCCTATAAAGTCGTGAGTCGGATCCCCCTCTTGGCTCTGCTCAGTCTATTGTTGTTGGGATCCCGGTCGGTAGCGCAAGAAACGCCGGTGCGGATCCCGTTTGAACCGACGGTGACCTATGGGGAAGGGTATGGAGAACAAGCTGTGGCCCAACAAGCACAGACCCGCTTTGATCTGAAGTTGTTCGATCAACTGCTCCAGCAACAGCCGCAAGAGAATCTCTTTTTCTCGCCGTTAAGCATTCGTCTGGCCTTGAGCATGGTGTACAACGGCGCTTCTGGAGAAACGCAAGCCGCCATTGCCGAGGTTCTGGAAGCCGAAGAGTTGTCCCTCACCCAGTTGAACTGGGCCAATGCGCAACTAGTGAGTGGGCTGGTGGAGAAGTCCCAGCTTGACGAAAACAATCCGATACAGGTGCAAATTGCCAACGGACTTTGGGTGGATCAAGCCATTACCTTTCGGCCTCAGTTCTTGCAAGCCCTAGCCAGTTATTACCAGGCGGTGGTGAATCGGGTGAATTTGGGATCCCGGCAAACCGTGCAAGATATCAACACCTGGGTGAAGGAGCGCACCCAAGGCAAGATCGACCGCATTGTGGAGCGGTTGAGCCGCGATGATTTGATGGTGCTGATCAATGCTATCTCTTTCAAGGGAAGGTGGACGCAGCCGTTTGATCCAGATCGCACCCAGTTGCAACCCTTTACCCTCCCAGGTGGCAAACGGGTAAAAGTGCCAATGATGACTCAATCCGGTCGTTATGGCTACCTAGAAACCGAACGTCTCCAAGTGGTACGGCTGCCTTATGGCGAAGGGGAAATGGAAATGCTAATCCTCTTGCCGAAGGAGGGTGTGGATCCAGAAGCGCTGCGGGCAGAGCTCAACCCAGAAACGTGGGGGGAATGGACGGGATCCCTGCGGTCACGGGCCGGTTCGGTACGGATCCCGAGATTCAACTTGGCCTACGAAACGGATCTGATCCCAACGTTGCGTCAGTTGGGCATGGGCATTGCTTTCTCCGGTGGCGCGGATTTTAGCCAAATGACCTCAGAGCCTGCCCAAATCAGTCAGGTTCTCCACAAAGCAGTAATTGAAGTGAACGAAGAGGGATCCGAAGCCGCGGCTGTAACCGGGGTGATTATTTCCCGTACTGCTATCGACCGGGAGGAACCTTTCCAATTGGTAGTGGATCGACCCTTCTGGTTTGCCATTCGAGATACGGCAACCCAGACGATTTTATTCATGGGATCCGTCGTGGATCCCCAGTGAACTGGCCACACTTTGCCACACTGGATCAATCTGGATGAATGGGGATCCCTGTGAGCTGGAGACTGGATACTCGTGATATACGCCTTGATCTCCCCGGACAAAACCCAACTTCCCCCTGGGGCGGTGGTGAGCATTCCCGGCACCTGGCAGGATTACTGTGCCCTGCGGGACAGCCGGGGGGATGGCTCGATTCCCCGCATAAAATACCGCCAAGGCGAGATTTTGCTAATGAGCCCTTTACCCAGACATGGCCGAGAGGCACATCTGATTTCCCGAATGGTGGAAAGCCTTCTCGACAGTCAACAACGGGACTTTGAGGCTTTTACTCCCATCACGATGGAGCTACCCGAAGAGGGAGGTATTGAACCCGATTACTGTTTCTACATCGATAATCTGAGTGCTTCTCTCGGCAAAGATCGCATGGACTGGAGTGTAGATCCTCCGCCTGATTTGGTGATCGAAATAGATGTCACTACCTATACGGCTGCCGAAGACTATTGGCCCTACCGAGTTCCAGAGGTTTGGTTACTAAAGCACTCAGGATTACAGATTTATGCTTGGTCGGAAGTAGGCTATCAACTGCGTTCTTCCAGCCGCTTTTTCCCAGAATTGAACCTTTCAAGCCTGGTTTCCACTCTGCTTCAGTCCGCCTTAGAGAAAGGCAGTGGGCGGGCCCTGAGGGAGTGGCGTCGCTCATTACCTGTTGATTTGGATGTTGAATAAGTTGAATAAACAGTCAATCCAAACCCCGGCAGCCTGTTACTGAGGATCCTGAACCGGGCGAGAAATCGGTGCCAGATAAATCAACAAGGCTCCTGCCGCAAACCCCATGACATTGCGAAACAAGGGTAACCAATCTGTTGTCCGAGTAACTACTGGACCAATTCCAAAGGCCCCGAACAAGATAAACCACAAAGGAGAGATCAACAAAGCCCAACGCCAGTTAAACAGTTCTTCCGCATGACGGGGTTTACCGGCAAACCCGAAGACAAAACCGCCCAGAATAGAGGTCACCAGCGTCAGGATCCACTGCTCTTGAGGCAACCCAGGCACCACCCGACAGCCCCCCTGATGGAAGCAGCGATCTAGGGTATTCACCGTCTCCATAATCGCCCGATGGGTGCCATGCTCCCGCACGTAAAACTGATTGCCAAAGCGGGACTGCAACTCAATCCAGAAGGTACGTGGCAAAACCTCCCGCACAGCATCCCCAACATTAAAGGCCAGCAGATTGCCACCTCTGGGATCCGCCACCATCAGCACACTGCGCTCATTGAGGCCCCAGTAGTCTTTCACCTGGCGGCCCGGCGTTTGGTCGAACTGGGTCAGTACCCGCAGCTTCCAACCGGTATCTTGCTCGAGCTTGTGCAGCTGTTGAGCCAGTTGGGCTTCTTGGGTGCTGGTCAACTGATTGGCCAAATCCAAAACCGGCAGGGCAGGCTGAGGCAAATCCATCTGCACCACCGGCAAAGCAGGCTGTGCCCAAGTCAGGGATCCCCCGCCCAGCCAAAGGCACAACCCAACGCAAAGCCCCACCCCAACACGGAGTATCCGTTGCCACCCTGTGCTCATGCTGATCCCTCCCCTAAAAATGTCTCTGGTGCTGAGATGCTGAGAACTAATGTTAAGAAGTATTTCAAGTTCTTATAGATCCATCATGCACTGGAACAAACCGTTTGGCCAGAGGGATCCAGAACGAGTGGGCTAGCGAGCCAAAACCCGCAGGGGGATCCTAGATAGGGTTCGACCGGCCAACTGGCCCGACGCAATCCCTATGGGCAAGTGACCCGACAGAATATACAAGTCCTGGTTCTGTAGCGCATTGCCTTTTGCTTGCTGTTGTTGAGCTCTTCGTAAACAGCCGACCAGCATTTTCGGTATTTTCTGGCTGTCATCTTGAGGTCATCTGGGCTTGTCACACTACAAGCATTGGAACCCAATGAGGACACACTCATGATGATGCCTTTGTTAAAAACAGCCCTGCTCTCGGCATTGGCCCTCTCCCTGGTGTTGCCAACGGATGCGGCACTGGCGCAGCGTAGCCGCGGGCGGGGTCGTGATATCCCGGCCTTTGCTCCTGGCTTTGCTGGACGTACAGCGGAGCGGAGCCTTCGCGATATTCACAAAGCAACAGAGGAGGCTTTCCGTGTGGAGCGTTTGGCCGCTCAGGTGAGCAATAGGTTGGCCACAGAGCTGACCGATGAGGGATATGCTGCTCTTGAAGCTGCGCGCACTGCCCAGGCAGCTGGGGAGTTCTTCCGGGCGCGCGAGTTGGCCAAAGCAGCAAAAGCCCTGTTTGAGGCAGCAGAAACCCTCTACGAGGGTGAACTGGGTTACAAGGTGGGTCGCTATGGTCAACCTGAACCCCCCAGCCGCAGCTACTTTGACGCTCCTTTTCGGGCTCAAGAACGTCTGTTTCGGGCTCAAGCAGAGCTTAACTTCAGTGGCGACGCCGTGAATCCAGTTGCCAGCAGGCTTGTTGAGCAAGCCCAGCAGCTGGCAACCGCAAACCCATCAGAGGTCAACTTCACCACTGACTTTCGCATTCTGGCAGAGCACCGAGCTGCCTATGAAATGGCCAAGGCAGCAACCCATCTTCTGGCGGCAGAGCGAGGCTTCTGATGCGACTGCTGTTGGTTGAGGATGATCCGACTCAACGGGTGCCCCTCCAGGTCGCCCTCCGTCAAGGGGGGCACCTGGTGGATGCGGTTCCTGATGCAGAGACGGCTGAGGGCCTTTGTCAGGGCAAAGACTACGATGTGGTGATCGTGGATTGGATGCTACCGGGTCGCAGTGGCGTTGAATTCTGTCGTCGCTTCCGTCAAGCGGGTCAAGGGGCACCGGTGTTGGTGCTGACAGCCCGAGATACAACCGCAGATGTAGTGGTGGGCTTGGATGCGGGAGCCGATGATTATCTGGTCAAGCCTGTGGATGTACCGGAGTTGCTGGCACGGGTACGGGCGCTGGGGCGACGCTCGCCCCAATGGTTGGGGGATTGCTTAACGGTTGCTGGGTTGCAGTTGGATCTGATGACACTGGTAGCACGCTATGGTGACCAAACCGTAATGCTGACGCCGCAGGAGTTCCGACTGCTGGAGTTGCTGATGCGCCAGCCCCAACGGGTGTTCAGTCGTGATTATCTGGAGGCGAATTTGTGGGAATGGGGATCGGAGCCCGAGAGCAACGCCATCAGTCGCCTGATTTATCGACTCAGGCAACGGCTCAGCCCGCTGGGTTGCAACGACTGGGTCGAAACCGTCCATGGTTTAGGCTACCGTCTCCATCCATCTGGTTGGATCGCCGAGTCGGTTGGCTGATCCTGGCCATACCGATTACCTGCTTCGGGGCAGCCCTGTTGACATTTGCCAATTTTCAGCGCTGGTATCGGGCGGATCAGCGCTGGGTGGCCCATACGCTGGAAGTGATGCTGGCCACGGAAATGCTGAACCGACAGTTGCTTGAGGCGGAGGTGAATGCGCAGAGCTATGGCCTAACCCTGGAGCAACCCTATCTTGACGCTTACCAGGCGGCAATTCAGGAGCTGACGGTTACCCAAGGGCAACTTCTAGAGCAGGTGCGGGATAATCCTACCCAATACGAGCGTCTGCAGAGGTTGGGGGATCTGCTGGTTCAGAGTGTGGCTCTGCTCGATCGGCAACTGCTGAGTTTAGGGCCCGCGGATGCTTATGAGATGACAGCAGAGGAGTTGTTTGTCTGGCTTAGCCAAGCGACCGACACGTTGACCCTCACTCGCAACCAACTGCAGGAGTTTGCTGCCCTTGAGGCCGATTATCTGCGGGAGCGCCAGGCCCGTTTGCAAGCTCGCTATCGCCGCAGCGAAAACAGTCTCTATCTCTTGGCTCTCATCGGGCTTGGCGCAGTTGGGGGAGCAATGGTGCTGTTTGGTCGGCAGGAGCAAGAGCTCCGATCCCGATCGCGACAGTTGGAGCTGGCCAATGAGCAACTTTGGCGTTTTGCGGCCAATGCTTCCCATGAGCTGCGGGCGCCATTGGCGGCGGTGTTGAGCAATACCCAGGTGGGTTTGATGCTGTTGCACAGTCCGGTGGCGGATCCGGAGGAAGCCGCTGCCAATCGGCAGCAGAGCTTGGCTTGCTTTGAAACCGTGGTGGCTACGGCGAAGCGAATGAGTGGTTTGGTGCACGACTTATTGCAGTTGGCACGCGCTCAGGGTGGCTCACTGAACTTGATACCTACCGATTTGACGGCTCTACTGCAATCCTGGCAGGGGCGGGTCAAGAGGTTCCTACCAGAAGAACCGGTTTGGATTCAGGCCGATGTCGGCTTACTGCGGCAGGCTTTGGACAATATCCTTCGCAATGCCGAGCGCTATTGCCGCAGCGAGGTCACACTGACCTTAACGTTGCATCCCTTGATGATCACCATCGCAGATGACGGCTGTGGGATCCCTGCTGAACATCTGCCCTACATCTTCGAGCCCTTTTACCGCGTCGGATCAGGGGATGGCTTCGGTCTTGGACTGGCGATCGCCAAGCAGGTTGTCGAAGCTCATGGTGGCCGGATCAGCGTTAGCAGCAGTCTCCATCAGGGCACAGTGTTCCGGGTGATCCTGCCCCGCTTGGGTTGATCCGCTACCCCAGCCACCCACGGCTTTGACTCTGTTCTGGCACATGTTTTCTTCAGCGCTGCCGCGCATCCAGCACAAATAGACCACTGCCCACTGTAAACAGCAGACTGGCCACTACCCCTAGCAGCGTTTGCATGACCTTCAAATCAGTACCCAAATTCATCAACTCGCTCACCCCAAACAGGCTGCTCCCCACCAAGAACAACCAACTGGCCAGCTCGTAGTGGCGGCTGGTTTGCCTGAGGTGTCTCATGCTTCCTCCGAGTGTAACTGCCCATAGGCTACAGCGGCAGCAGCCATTTCAGCAGCCTTTTTCGAACGGCCCTCACCTCGGCCCCAGCATCGCCCATTACCCCAAACTTCTACAGTGAAGTGGGGTGGATGTTCTTCCGCCGCCACAAGGCGATATTCTGGCAGCTCCCCCCACAGGCGTTGGGTAAGCTCTTGCAATGCTGCTTTTGGGTTGCGCCGGGTCGGATCCTGAAACCACTCCTCCACCCGCCGGCGCAAATAGGGATCCAACCAAGGATGTAGGTTGGGCAGGGTATGGATCCCCCAACTGAGGTAAAAGGATCCCAGAAGCGCCTCGAAGGCATCTGCCAGTCGGCGATCCCGTCCAGCCAAATCTTTCTGGGAGCTGGATCCCAACTCCAGGTAGCGCTCCAAGCCGTGCAGATCCGCCAGTTCCGCCAAATGAGCATCACTGATTAAATCGGAGCGAATGGCGGTCAACTCTCCCACCGACAAATCTGGGTAAGACTCAAACAAGAATTCCGTGGCCAAAATCCGTAGGACAGAATCCCCCAACAACTCCAGACGATCATTATTTCGCTGACTATCCAGAGAGGGGTGAATTAGGGCCTGATCCAACAGATCCCAGCGCAGTTGCGCCAGCAAAGCCGCATCCTTGAACCCAAGACGGCTCAGAAGGTGCTCCAGGGCACGGCGACGGGGCGGGATCAGCTCAGACTCAGACATAAAACCTAAGACTCAAATCTCAATCACCTAAGCTCGCGGGTTGCTGTCGGAAAACGGTTCTTGGTGCTGCTCTACACATGCTCTACACAAAAATGACATTTCCAATAATCTCATTTGCTCGAATAGATGACCTCCGCCCAGCCCTTTGACGCTATCCAATTGCCCACGGCAAGCTGCACCACACCCAAATAGAATTACGATCCTGGCGTGCAGATCTTTCGTGCAGATCAGAGTCTTTTATGGAGATCAGGATGGAAACGCAGTCCCTCTCGCCGCTTGACCAACTACAAGCCATTGCCGCAGAAGAGGGCAAACCCCTGCAGGAGCTTTTGGATGAAGTGATTTACCTGTTGCGACGCACTCGCGTCAAAGCCCTGGATCGAGAAACCCGCAGGGATCCCAAAACTGTACAGCGAGACTTTGGAACAACTCCCTCCGCTTGGGCTAGACAGGACATTGAAGAGGATGCGGGCCTGATGGAGGATCTGCTTTCGGTCTATCGGGATCCCGTAGAATGGCAAGCTTTGTTGCTCACTCTGCAAAAACGGGCTGCTGGGGAAAGCGCTTGAGGGGATCCGTGGAACAAAGATGTTAATCTATGTAAAGCATTTTTAATAAACTCTTGCCTTTGCATCGCCCATGAACGCTCACGATTGGTCCACCGCCGAACAGCAAATTGCTCAAGCTGCTTTTAAGAACGCCTACGATCGCGAAACCTCCACTCTGATTCAGGATGTACGGGCCAAAGCCGGTTCCATCGCCCGCTTAGAAGATCTTTGGCGGCTGCATGACTTTCTCAGTGCCCGTCGCCACGAGATTGACGGCAAGTATGACTACAGTTACCCGAGTTTGATTTTTGTGTTTGCGGAGTTGCTACGGGAGGGCTGGCTGCACTTAGGAGATCTGGAGGGACTCAGCCGCGACAAACTGGCCAAGATTACCTCGTTGGCGCGCATGTAGGGGATCCCACCCTTGAGCCTGTTTGCTTGTTTACATTTTTTTACATTTTTCGTAACTAACGGTAAGGTGAGGAATGGAGCTTGAACGTTTGAAGCCCCTTACCGATAGGACTGAATCATGCCTTACAACGTAGAGACCGCTCGCACCATCTTTCCGGAGACTCTTGCTGCGGATGTTGTCCCTGCAACCATTGCCCGATTTAACCAGCTCAGTGCAGAAGACCAACTGGCCCTGATCTGGTTTGCATATCTAGAAATGGGCAAAACCATCACCATTGCCGCCCCTGGTGCAGCCAGTATGGTTCTGGCCGAGCGTACCCTCGAAGAGTTCCGGAAAATGTCCTTCCGGGAGCAAACCCAAGCCATGTGCGACTTGGCCAACCGCGCCGATACTCCCATTTGTCGCACCTATGCTGTTTGGTCACCGAACGTCAAGTTGGGGTTCTGGTACCAGTTGGGCAAGTGGATGGAGGAAGGGATCGTTGCCCCCATTCCGGAGGGATACCGCCTCTCCGCCAATGCTTCTGCTGTGTTGCAAGCTATTCAAGCGGCTGATTCCGGCCAACAGATCACGATTTTGCGCAATGCAGTGGTGGACATGGGCTACGACCCGGCCAAGTTGGGCCAGTTTAACCGCGTCAGTGAACCCGTAGTGCCTCCCAAATCCATGTCGGAGCGCACCAAGGTTTCTATTGAGGGGATCACCAATCCCACCGTCCTCAACTATATGGACAACCTCAATGCCAACGATTTCGATGCTCTGATCAAGCTGTTCACGCCAGATGGAGCTCTACAGCCACCCTTCCAGCGTCCGATCGTCGGCACTGAGGCCATCCTGCGCTTCTTCCGAGAGGAGTGCCAGAACTTGAAACTTTTGCCGGAGCGGGGGGTGTCTGAGCCTGCCGAAGATGGCTACACACAGATTAAGGTGACTGGAAAAGTGCAGACCCCCTGGTTTGGTGGCAATGTCGGTATGAATGTGGCCTGGCGATTTTTGTTGAACCCGGAGAATCAGATTTTCTTTGTGGCGATTGACCTGCTGGCCTCACCCAAGGAACTGCTGAATTTCATCCGTTGAGGATCCCAAGACCCAAGGGATCCCTGTTTGTTCTAGGGAAGGGATCCCTATAAATTAAAGAATGGGCGATTGCGCATGGACATTAAGTAGGTGTTCTCCAGATGGGGATGCGCCTGTTTTTGTCTAGAGTTTTTTTGAAGCCAGAGGGATGATCCTTTGGCTTTATCTTTATGCTTTATTCCGGTTGGCGCATATTCCGGTTGGCGCAGTCGGGCAGTGGAAATAGAGCTAACAGCCCGATCACTGCTGGTGGAGGAAGCGATGCTGGAAATCCGGGATCCAATATTGCTCTTGGCCCCGAAGCTGTTGATGCTCTCGGCAGTGGGCGTGGGTCGAGCTGGCAGAATGGGGGACTGCACAGCCTTGGGAAACGCTTCGCCCGTTGGTGAGTCTGTCGGTTTTTCCGCTGGCTGAACAGGGGGAATCACCCCAGGCTCAGAAAACCCTGAAACCATTTTCGGAGCTTCTCCGGTTGGGGGGGAAATGTCCGAAGTGATCTCAGAGGAGTCAGGGGATTCAGAGATAGGTTCTGGTACGGCTTTCTCCTCTGGTGCTTGCGGTTCGGGGGGGGCCGTTTCTGCCGTTGGGGCTGGGCGCTTGCCGACAAGCATTTGCATAAAGTCATCGGTGGCATCCTCAGCCGGCTTACCCGATTCCAACCCGGTGGATTCCTTCTTGTCTGCGGTGGCACTCATGGCGGAAAAGGCATCCCAAGCTTTATCAGGGGCAGTGGGGGTTTTGGTCGAGACTGCATCCAATGTCGACAAGGGATCCCGATCCCGACCAGAGGTAGCCGCTTTGGGATCAGGTCGTGGAACTGGAGTTGTAGCGCGAGTGGAGAGATCTTTGGCAGGAGGCTGCTTGGGTTGAGGGGATGGCGAAGGGACAGGCTTGCGGGTCGAGGAGGTAGGGGGAACTGGGGGGGCTTGACCAGCGATCTTTGCCCATAAAGCTTTGAGGGCTTGCCACATGACTGTATTGGCTCCTGATCGAAGGGGTGAAGGAGGCGCAGCTGCGAATGGTGTTATCCTGCCATGCCCTGACTGGAGAATCCATCCCTACTGCTCATATCTTGATAGAGCAAAGTCATAATGAGTATGATTAAGGAGCTTATCGTCAACTGAGAGTGAACTCCCGATGGCTCAGATTCGAGAAATTCCGCTTGCCCAAATTCGCCGTCCGCTGCCGCGTCAAACGGATCCGGATAAGGTGCTAGCGCTGATGGCTTCCATCGATGAAATTGGCCTGCAAGAACCGATTGAGGTTCTGGAGGTGGAAGGAGAATATTACGGGTTTTCGGGCTGTCACCGTTACGAAGCTTTTACCCGGTTGGGCAAAGAGCGGATCCCTTGTCGAGTCCGGAAGGCGCCGCGTGCTGTTTTGAAACTGCATTTGGCGTGACGGGATCCCTTCCCTGGTCAACCCTAGAGGATCCCATCACTCCGTCGGTTCCTCTTCGGCGCTGTAGCCCCGTTCATAGGCAAAACGAACCAACTGCGAGCGGTTCTCTAAAGAGAGCTTGCTCAGAATATTGGTCAGGTGGGTTTGTACCGTGCGCGGGCTGATGAACAGTTTCTCGCCAATTTGCTTGTTGGTGGAGCCGCGAATCACCTCCCGAAACACCCGTTCTTCGGCAGCGGTTAGGGGCAGCTCAGCCGGAGTTGGGCGGGGCGACGCTTCGGGTTTTGCCTGGGGTTGCTGTTGGATCAGGCGCAGAATTTCCGATTGGGTGCGGCGAGACCGTTCAATCTGGGCTTCGATTTTGGCCACCAATTCCAGTGGTTCAAAGGGTTTGATGATGTAGTCATCTGCCCCCCATTCATAGCCCTGCACTCGGTCATCCACTTCCCCCCGCGACGAAAGAAAGATGAAGGGGACGAGCTCTCCGCCCCGCTGCTGACGCAGTTGCCGACAGAATTCGAAGCCGTCCATTTCCGGCATCACCACATCCGAAACCACCACATCCGGTTGTTCCTGGGCAAAAAGGCGTAAGCCCTCTATACCGGAAGCACCTGTGTAAACCCGATAGCCATGCTGAGTGAGGTGGCGGCTCAGCACCTTTAGTGACAGGGGATCGTCATCTACGACCAGTACACGCTTCATTGCTGACTCAAGGGGGAAGCTGTCGGGGAAAGAAAGAGGGGGTTATCTGCCAAGCGGGGCAAGACTTAGGAATAGATTCTTGCCCCATGATAGTGACTGAATCCGAGGCTGTCTTGCTGGATCCACAGTGCCTGTGGAGGTGAACTACTGATCATGATCAAGATCTTATAGCTCAAATTCAGCTCTAGGCCGTTTAAGCTCCCATCCCCGAGTATTGTTGTAACCCTTTCCGCCATAACCAGCGATTCACAACCCAAAAAAGCCCAATCCAGGCCAATCCGGTCACAAAGCCACGCCCTATATCCACCGGGATCCCTACCCAAAGGCTGGCGGGAAAATGAACCAAGTAGGGGAACGGCGTCCAGGAGACGATCTGCCGCAACCCAGGCGGAAACACCTCTAGCGGGGCGATCACCCCCGACAGAAACAGGTACACCAAAAAGTGAAATTGCTCTACTGCTGTTACCCGTTCTACCCAAAAGGCCAGTAGGGCCAGAGTGTACTGCATCAAAAAGCGCAGCGTAAACGCCATCAGCACCGCCAGGGATCCCAGCCCCACCTGCATCAGGGACGGGATCCAAAAGGCTCGCGGGTAAAGCCCAAAAAACAGGCCAATCAAAAGCAGGGTAAAGGGTAGGCGAGCTAAGCGCTCCACCACATGGCTCGTGACGTGGTGCCACACCGGATCCATCGGTTGCAACAGCCGCGGCGATAGCTTGCCCTCCACCACCTCCCGTTCAAACTCCCAGATCACCCAGACGATGGTGAATTGCCGCACAATGAACACTGCCAGGAAATAGCGGATGAATTCCAGTGAGGAGAGGGAAAAATCCCCTGTCTGGGCTGCTTCACTCCATACCCCCATCATGATCAAAGGCAGGGATCCGGCCAAGACCCACAGGATCAACTCAGCCCGATACTCCAGCATGTAGGCGTAGTAGGTGGAAAAGAGAGCACCCAGTTTGCGAAAGAAGGCTTGCATCCTTGCATCAGAGTTTTATGTTCTACAACCCTAAGGGGCTAAAGTGGGGCAATACCATGGCCAAATTGACCACCGCACCAATCACCACCACCGTCGGTGGAGCGACATCGGGTGGCTGCCTCTGCAACTGATCCAACCGGTACAGGTGAATCTCTTGCTGCGGAGTCGTACCCCAGCGAATTAGGGCAACCGGGGTATCGGGGGCCTTACCGCCTGCCAGTAATTCCGCCACGATATGGCTGAGGTTGTGCATACCCATGTACACCACCAGCGTTTCCACCGCCGTCGCCAAAGCCCGCCAGTTCACCTCAGGGCGATATTTCCCCGCTGCTTCATGCCCCGTGACAAAGGCTACCGAAGAGCTGAACTCCCGATGGGTCAAGGGGATCCCGGCATAGGCACTGGCCGCAATTCCCGCCGTAATGCCCGGCACCACCTCTACGGCAATCCCCGCCTGTACTAGAGCCAGCATTTCTTCCCCGCCCCGCCCAAACACGAAGGGATCCCCACCCTTGAGGCGCACCACCACCGCTGCAGTCTGGGCCTTTTCAATCAGTAGGGCTGTAATCTGCTCCTGAGGCAGCGTATGAGCGCCCCGGTTTTTGCCGGCATAGATCCGTTCGGCGCTGGCTGGGATCAAGTCCAAAATTGGCCCCCCCACCAGGGCATCGTAAATCACCACATCCGCATGGGCCAGCAGGGCTTTCCCCTTCACCGTCAGCAACCCCGGATCCCCTGGCCCTGCCCCCACCAAATACACCTTGCCCATACGGTTTTTCAGTCCTTCGGAGAATACAGGAGAATGCCTATGGAAATGATGGTGATGGAAACCCTCGTGGAGTTCTAGGGAAGCCCTATTCTAGCGCTGGAAAAGCCCCCTCAACTGTGTCGGCAATCGCCTCGATCAAGAGTGGATCTTGCCAGAGGGGCGGCTCCACCTGGATTTTCAGCAGCGGCCATTCCCGTTGTAACTGCTGGGCTTGAGAGTGCAAAGCGCGCAGCAGCCCGCCTGGAAACAGAAAAAACGGCAGCAACCGCAGGTGATGTTGGCTCAAGCGCAAGCAATGAATGACAGCCGCTTCCAACATCGGTGGTTGGGCGACAAAGGCCATGTGTAAGGGGATCCCGGGCAAGCGCTGCTCCAATTGTTGGATCCCGGCCTGTAACTGAGCCGCAAACCCCGGCAGACGACTGCCATGGGCCAGCACAATCCAGGCATCCGCCCGCTCGGAAGCATCCTGCAGATGGGTATGAATACGAGCCGCCAGCAGATCCCACACAGCCGGATGGCTTCCAATCGGAGGGGTAAGCCGGATTTTCAGGTGTGGCCAGCGGGCCTGTACCTGTTGCAGCGCTGCGGGCAAATCCTCCTCCACATGGGATCCCCCCCCCATGAACAGCGACAGCAGCACCACCCGACCGGGCGACCACCCCACCTGACGCGGCAAACGGGCCTGGAGCTGGTGATCGATTTGGTCTGCCAAGCTCAGAGGCTGCCCTTCCAGCTGGGCTAGCTCCACCGTCAACGGGATCCGCTGCCGCACCCGCGCCAACAAATCCGCCAAAGCCTGTTGATACTCGGGATCCCGGCTGCCATGGCAAACCAAAAACACCAGTGGAAATAAGGGCATGGCCAGGATTCGGGATCCAAACAGGACTGTTCCATTCTGATGTTCCATTTTGAAAGATTACAGAAAGATCACAACAACTCCTCGCGTATGATTTGGATGGTGTACATCCTGTTGTCCGGCTTAATCAGCCCTTCCCTAGGATTTCATGTCATTTGAGAATCGTTCCGCTACCCCCGAATTGTTGATCCATGTGCTGCGGGAGGGCTTGACCGAATCTACCCATCATTGCCAAGCGGTTGTGGCCGATAGCCGTGGACGTTCTCTAGCGATGGCTGGCAACAGTACGGCTGCGGTTTTTGCCCGTTCTGCCCTCAAACCCTTTCAAGCGCTGGCAATGCTCTCCACCGGCATCCGAGAGCGCTATCGTCTGAGCGAAAAAGATATTGCCATTATGTGCGGATCCCATCAGGGCACCATGGCCCATGCTCGGCAAGTCTTCGGCATGATGTGGCGAGCGGATCTGGCTCCAGAGCTGTTGATCTGCCCCACCCCACCCGAGAAGCCCAGTCCTCTGTGTCACAACTGCTCCGGCAAACATGCGGGTATGCTCATGGCCAGCCGTACCCAAAACTGGACGTTACAGGACTACGCTCAGCGGCAACATCCGGTCCAAGCGCTGGTGCGGGCCAAGTTGGCGGAACTGTTGCAAATGCCCTCAGAAGAATTTTTATGTGCCCGGGATGACTGTGGTGTGCCCACCTACCAGTTGCAACTAAACCAAATGGCCTCCCTCTTCGCCCAACTGACGGCTGGAGAGCGGGCGGATCTGGAATTGGTGGCGCGGGCCATGACTCATCAGCCGGAAATGGTGGCCGGCAGTGGGCACTTCGATACCGAGCTGATGCGAGCCACCCAGGGGGAGCTAGTCAGCAAGTCCGGTGCGGAAGGGATCCAGTGTATTGGCCGTGTGGGAGAAGGCATGGGTTTGGCCATTAAAGTGCAAGATGGAGCCGCACGTGCCAAATATGCCCTTGCCCTGCACCTACTCCAGCGCATGGGCTGGATTCAACCGGCGGCTGCCGAAATGCTAGGGGAACGCTTTCTCTCCGTTGGCCCCTATACCCGTCTGGAGGTAGAAGGGGAGCTGCGCATGGCCTGATGGGATTGCGGATTGTCCCAAGGCCCAAGGCTCAACGCTGATAAGGATTGGGGTTGGGGTTAGAGCCTTGGCCTTTGTTGCGGTACTTGGGGTTGATGGTTAAAGTACCAGTACCCAGGCCCCGCTGGGCTAAGAACTCCAAGTTGCGGCGGCGCATCGTGGTGTCATAGTCGTTTTTAACTCGATCTTCCATCATCGCCACCTGTTGTAGCGCACTCAGCAAAATGGAAGCAGCTTGCTCGGAGGTATAGCCATTCTGGGAAGCATAGCGCACTGCAAACTCATCAGCAGCCACCTGAGGTTTTTGACCTTTTTCCGCTTTGCGCAACAGAAATACCGCTGAAGCAGCCAACCCTGCTGCCAAGCCAACGCCAAGGTTATCCCCCATCTGTAGCTCCACCAAAATGCCCATACTGCCCGCCCCGATCAACGCCGGGTAGAGCAACAACGCTGACCAGTTATCCCCCAAAGCCAGCTCAGTGGCCATCACTGCCTCGCGCAAAAAGTAGATCTTCTGCTGATCACTGCTCAGCTTTTGCCAGCGGCTGAGGTCGATGGCGAAGCGGGAATACTTTTGCCACGGGAAGCGCCACAGGGGCTGCACAATTCGAGATTGGTCGGGAGTACCGATCTCGATCTGAACTTCAGGACGGATCTCCACCGGGAGAAACTGGATCAGGCGATCAAACTCGGAAATGGTGTACATGCTGGATCGGTAAGGTTGAGGGAGCGGCTGGAGAGCATCCATATAGTAAGGGATTCTAGCCTTCTCTGCAGACGACCTCCAACAAAGCCTGCAGTACTCCATGCCTCGTTTACATGGAGATGTCAAATCGGGACAGGTTCTTTGGCGGTCTCTTGCCGCAGATAAGAATGGATAAAGTGCATCAGCTCACTCGGCTCCCCGTTCATGAAAGCATCGACGTTATAGGTTTCGGCGTTGGTGCGGTGATCTTTGATCAGCTTGTAGGGATCAAAGGTATAGGTGCGGATGCGCCCCCCAAAGCCCTGGGTCACCATGCCACCCCGAATTTCCGCTAGCTTTTGCCGCCGTTTTTCTTCCTCAAGTTCGATCAATTTGGCCTTCAAAATTTGCATGGCCCGCTCTTTGTTTTGCAGTTGCGAGCGTTCTTCGGTACAGCGCACAGCAATACCTGTGGGTTTGTGGATCACGCGGACGGCTGTTTCTACTTTGTTAACGTTTTGGCCACCCGCTCCACCGGAACGGGAAGTCTCAAACTCCAACTCCTCCATTTTGAGTTCGTACTCGTTTTCCGGTTCCAGAATCGGCATCACCTCTACCCCGGCAAAGCTGGTTTGCCGTTTGCCATTGGCATTAAAGGGACTAATTCGCTCCATGCGGTGGTTGCCCTTCTCAGCCGAGAGGTAGCCATAGGCGTAAGGGCCTTCGATCATCAGGGTGGCGGACTTAATCCCGGCTTCGGATCCCTCCGAGTATTCCGATAGGCTCACCTTGTATCCCTGGTTTTCCGCCCAGCGGCTGTACATTTTCAGCAGCATTTCCGCCCAGTCCTGAGCATCGGTTCCCCCTGCACCCGCCGTAATCGTCAGGATGGCGCCATTTTTGTCGTAGGGGCCGGAGAGCAACTGTTGCAGTTCCCATTGGCTAAGTTCTTGATCCACCCCAGCCAGGGATCCCTCCATCTCAGCCAACAGATCTGGATCGGGTTCCTCCTGCAGCAGTTCCAGTGCACTTTCGGCATCGGCGAGGCGGTCTTTCCAGCGGTGCACCTGATCCCAAGAGGCTTTTAGGCTATTCAGTTGCTGCATTTGGCGGCGGGCGGCTTCGGCATCATTCCAAAATTCTGGTTGCGAGGCCTCCTGCTCCATGATGGCAATTTGCTGCTCCAGGTTAGGCAGGTCAAAGATAGTCCTGAGCATTGCCCAGGCGTAAGGTGAGCGATTCCAGAGTCCGTCTCAAGTCGGCAAGTTCCATAGGATTCTGATCTGAACGGTGTCTGTAGTGTCTGCGCTTGGGATCCCATCCTAACCTCTGAGGCTCACCCGTAACCCAGCATTTGCTGCTGCTGGCAATCCTGTGACTTTAGGAAAGGGCTTTTGCCCCGATGCCCCTGGCCGAATGCCATGTTGCGCAGGAGCATGGGGAGGGATCCCGTTTTGGAGAGCCAGATATGCTGAACAGGCTATCGCTGCTTTCAGGCTTTATCTTGGCAGCAGGCATCACC
Source organism: Thermostichus vulcanus str. 'Rupite' (assembly GCF_022848905.1). Taxonomy (NCBI): domain Bacteria; kingdom Bacillati; phylum Cyanobacteriota; class Cyanophyceae; order Thermostichales; family Thermostichaceae; genus Thermostichus; species Thermostichus vulcanus. The sequence goes on along the minus strand of NZ_JAFIRA010000001.1, from coordinate 237,360 downwards.
ACTTTGGTCCTGACCAACCCGACTTTAGAAGAGTACGGAGCCTATGCAGGGGAACAACTGGCCGCCTATGTTACGCAGGAGTACTGTGCGCAAATCCCGGCTTTTCTGAATAGCTTGATCGGGGAATGTCAGGCCCTCGTGCAAGAATTGCAACCCGAACTCAAAGCCCTGTTTATTCGCCAAACCCGCCGGCAAAACTTTGGAATATTCAGTCTCTACACGACAGATTTATCCTTGCTCAACCTCGGCCCCCTCGGCGGATCCCTGCCCACCTATCGCTTTGCCACCCTTGCAGGAGCAGGCCGGTTTTATACCTACGAGATTGTCGAAATTCGAGAAACCCCCTAGTTGACCCGTCTTTCTGCAATACGGTTATCCGTGGTGGCCCAAAGCTCTTTGATCAGGCGATACTCCAGTTCTTTATTCCACTTTCGGGTAAGAAATTGGATAATTTGCTCCCGTCCGGTGATGAATTCAGATCGATTTCTCCACAGACTATCGATCGTATAGGCTAAGGCAACTTTGTGGGGATCCCGGTTATTCCAGGCATTCTCTGCCATCCGCACTTTGAGAGCGGCTGTTTCTAGACTAAAGGGAGGGAAAGGAGGCTTTGACTCAGATTGTGGATTCATAGAATCAGGAATGAAATGAGAAGAAAAGGCTGAGATAGGAAGTTCTATCTCAGCCGCTGGTCTTTGTGTTAGATCATCAGCTGCTATCAGGCATTACCCCGACACAGTACAGCCCTCTACCACTTCTTGTAGGGCAAGAACTTGCCAGACATGATCACCTTGACGCGATCCCCCTTGGGATCCTCTTCCTTTTCCACGTCCAACGTAAAGTCAATCGCGCTCATGATGCCATCACCAAACTTCTCATGAATTACCGTTTTAATTGGCATACCATAGACCTGCATAATCTCATAAAAGCGGTAAATCAAGGGATCCGTCGGCACCACTGGCCCCAAGCCTTTCAGGGGACACTCGGTTAATTGTTTGGCCACCGCAGCATCCAACCCCAAAATTTCAGTGATTTTACTCGCCTCTTCTGGGGAAGCACTGGCCTGGCGATAAAAAACCGCTGCAATCCATACTTCATCCCGCCCTATCTTCTGCTCTAAATCAGCGAATGTTAGACCTTTCTCGGCCTTTGCTGCCAAGAGTTTTTCGGTGATCTCGGGAATGGCTATGCTCATTACAAACTCCTAAACGATGCCTAAACAAGTAACTGTGCTAACTGTGCAACTGACTCAACTTGGATGGAGCTCTCAAACCCGGATGCGTGATTCCTCAACGGCACGGGTTTCTTGGGAGAGATGCTGTTCCATCGCTGCCTTCAGCTCGTGATAGCCTGGCTGCTGATCCAAACTATCTCGGTGACGCGGACGGGCAAATGGCACATCCAAAATTTGAGCAATACGTGCTCCTGGCCCTCGGGTCATCATCACAATCCGATCCGACAACAACAGGGCTTCCTCAATGCTGTGGGTGATCAAAATGACGGTTTTCCGCTGTGACTCCCAGATCCGCTCGATTTCATCCTGAAGAAAACCACGGGTCAAGGCATCCAAGGCTCCAAACGGTTCATCCATCAGCAAAATTTGTGGATCAATCGCCAGTGCCCGAGCAATACCCACCCGCTGTTTCATCCCACCCGACAGCTCATGAGGATGTTTCTTCTCTGCCCCCCGCAACCCCACCAAGTCGACAAACGATTGCACCACCTGTTTCTGCTGAGCCAAGGGCATTTGGGGGTGAACCGTTTCCACTGCAAAGCGGATATTTTCCTCCACTGTCATCCAGGGCATGAGGGCATAGTTTTGAAAGACAATGCCGCGATCTGGGCCGGGAGAGTGAACTTCCTCACCGTTGATCAGCACCTGGCCAGTAGACGGTTGCGACAGCCCAGCGATGATATTTAGCAATGTAGATTTACCGCAGCCAGAGGGGCCGATGATCGAGACAAAGGTATTGGCCTCCACCACCAAATCAATGGGAGAGAGGGCCGCATAATCAACCGAAGCCCGACCAATGATTCGATCCATCAGGCCACGCCGACCGGAATAGATCTTGGTGACCTGGCGTAGTTGCAGTTGCGGGATCCGCTCCGAGCCGACAGAGCCAGAGGACGAAGAATAAGCAGTCGAGGTAACCATCATGATCTGGACCCAAACGCGACCCATTGCTGCAACAAACCAAATAAGCGATCCAGCAACAAACCCACCATGCCAATAACAACAATTGCGGTGATGATGCTGGTGATTTGCAGGTTATTCCATTCATTCCACACAAAATAGCCAAGGCCGGTTCCCCCCACCAGAATCTCCGCAGCCACAATCACCAACCAAGCAATCCCAATGCTGATGCGCAAACCAGCCACAATGTTGGGTGCAGCAGCAGGCAAAATTACCTTGAATATGGTGCGCCACCGAGAAGCCCCCAGGGAACGAGCCACATTCAAATAGGATTGATCCACATTGCTGACCCCAAACTTGGTGTTGATCAGAGTCGGCCAAATGCTGGTAATGGCGATGACAAACAGGGCGGTATTTTCCGAGCTTTTCAGGATCCCCAAACCCAATGGCAGCCAGGCCAAGGGCGAGACCGGCTTCAACAGTTGAATGTAGGGGTCAATCGCCCGTGAGGTTACCTCTGAAAGGCCCACCAGCACCCCCAACGGGATCGCAATCAAGGAGCCGATCGTGAAACCAATCGCCACCCGCCGCAAACTCACCAGCAGATGCCAGCCGATCCCCTTGTCGTTGGGGCCATAATCATAAAAGGGATCCGAAATCCACTCCCAAATGGCCACCAGGGTCTTGCTGGCGGGGGGCATTAACGGAGAAAACAAACCCCAGCGGGCTCCAGCTTCCCACACCCCCAAAATAAGGAGGAACGAGAGCACGAACAAGGCCAATGCCTGCTGATTGGTATCGGGCAAAATTGAACGGATCCATCGCCCTGGCGACACGGAAGAAGACGCCATACTACCTCCGACGGGTGAAGGAGAAAACCTAAAGAAATCTTAAAGGACGGGATCCGCAACAACTGTTCAAGCCAAACAGATGGGATCCCACCCGGGGGTCTAAACCCCAAACCGCTCGATCTGAGCCTGAATGTAGGCAGCCGGATCGCTGGGATCGAACGTATCGAACATCAGGGTCTCGGTTCGCAGCGTTTCTGTCGGTGGGGTTTGTCCCAGTTCCTGGGCCAGCTCACGGGCCAGATCCGTCAAGAAGATGTCCTGACCAATCTGAGAGTAATCGGCATCGGCTTCAGGCAAAAAGTCCCAGCGCACCAACTGGCTGGTGATCCAGTAGGCAAAGCTCTGCCACGGGTAGGGATCAAAATCAATGCGGTCGGGGATGTCGAAGGTATTGCCCAAGCCATCCTCAAACTGGCCCGTCAGCACAGCAGCAACCACTTCCTCCGGCTGATTGAGGAACTCCCGTGGGGAAATGGCTTTGGCGATCTCGGCTCGATTTTCTGCTTGGCTGGCGTAGTTGGCCCCATCAATGATCGCCTTGTTCACAGCGCGGAAGGTGTTGGGGTTGGCATCGATCCAGCTTTGGCTGGCCGCAAACGCACAGCAGGGGTGTCCCGGCCACAGATCTTTGCTAACCATATGAAGGAAGCCCACCCCCTCAAACACCGCCCGCTGGTTAAAGGGATCCGGCATCAACATGGCGTCAATATCCCCCACCGTCAGACGAGCCACGCTATCCGGAGGTGGCACGGGGTTGATCTGCACATCGGTATTGGGATTAAGACCACCCGTGGCCAGGTAGTAGCGGATCAAGAGGTTGTGCATCGAGTAGGGGAAAGGAACCCCAATCGTGAAGCCTTTGAAGTCGGCAGGGCCTTTGAGGGTGTCTTTGTACTTGTTGGCCACAGTAATGGCTTGGCCGTTGATGTTCTCGATGCTGGCCAGCTTAATGGGGAAAGCAGTGGATCCCAGGCCTAATGTGATGGAAATGGGCATCGGGGAGAGCATGTGATAGGCATCCAGTTCCCCAGCGATGGCCGAATCCCGCACGGCAGCCCAACTGGGCATTTTTACCACCTGCACATTCAGCCCGTGCTTCTCGTAGAACTTTAGGGGTTCCGCCATGATGATCGGAGTGGCACAGGTGATGGGGATAAACCCAATTCGCAGATCCGTTTTTTCCAGGGATCCCTGAGCTTGAGTAGACAGTTCCGGGTGCCCTTGCGTGGCCGTCAACCCGATTACCGAAGCTGCCACCATTACCTGGGTCAAAAAGCGCCGCCGCGAGTAGGGGCCAGCCCGTAGGGTATCCGTGAAAAACTCAGAGGCTTGGGGGCCAAATGCCGCCACCATCGCTTGATCGAGGCCCCCCGCCTGCCGGATCATCTCCCGCAAGATCGGCTCCTTTTCGGGGTTGCGCCGACTAAACCGCTCCAAAACCAGCATCTCTAGCATCTCAGTGCGGCTGATCTGATCCGCCAGTTTCAACACCTGTGGCTTGTAAACCCCCATTTTGATCAAGTCATCTGCCAAGTCCGCTGGATTTTGGGGCATGGACGCGAAAAATTCACTGTGATCTTGGGAAGCATGAAAGCCCCCACAGGCGCAGCGTTGTAAATCAAGAGTGAAGAGTTTGTCCATGGAGAATTGCATAAAACCTGTACCCATCTCAAAAGGGCAAACGAGGGAGAACAGACAGTCAGATCTAACCTGGGCCCGCGTAACAGGATCTGTGGGAAAGCAAACCAAACTCTCTCTGGTATCCCGCTCACCGCAATCCGCAAATGAGGCGCACCCAGGCCCGCTTCAATGTTTCCTTCAGCATTGAGAATATCCTAGCGGCTTCTTTTGGAAATACCGTTCCCGATCACAAGGAGATATTTTCTCTAAATCAGGACAAAATTTAGAAGATTACGCTTTTGGCTTGTTTTGTAGCATCAGCTACGGCAAAAACATGAATAACCTGAGGCATGAGGTACAAAAACACAATTGTATGGGTTCTGTATGGGTTCAAGCCTGGAAGAACCTCCCCTGTTGCTCTCGCCAAAGAAGTGGTGGGATCCCGTGCCTTTGTCGAAAATGGCGGGCAAAATAGGCGGGATCCACATATCCCACAGCTTGTCCAACGTGCTTGATCGAGGCTTGGCTGTGTCGTAAAAGTCGCCTGGCTTCTGCCATGCGTCGTTCGGTGATCCAATCTTTGACACTGTGACCAGTTTGTTTGCGTAATAGGGTGGTCAAATAGGCCGGTGAATAGCCGACTGCACGAGCAACATCCGTCAAGTCAATCGGTTCGGCATAATGGGCCTCGATATACTCAAAAACGGCAGCTAGCTTAGGATGAGTGGGATACTGAAAGTCTCTTTTGGAATCGGTGGAATGGCTATCGGCAGTGTTAATGGCTGAAGTTAGCGAAGCCCTGTGGTGGAGAAAAGCCTGTTTGCGCAAGCGGGCATTGATCGTGGTCAAAAACTCATCCACGGTGCAGGGCTTGGTTAAATAATCATCAGCCCCCAACACCATCCCCTGCCGCACATCCTGCCTAGCAACTTTCGCCGTCAGAAAGATAACCGGGATCCATGCTGTTGTAGGATCCTGTTGCAAAGTCTGCAGAACTTGGTAGCCATCTAACTCCGGCATCATAATGTCGCAAATAATCAGATCGGGTCGATGGGTACGGGCTTGCTCCAGTCCCAGACGGCCATTTTCTGCCCCGAACACCTCAAATCCCTCCAGCTGTAAACAATGCAGAAAGATCTGGCGGGTACGGGGCTCGTCTTCGATCACCAATACTCTGGACACAGTCGCGATGGTTAAGGATATGGGTCTCTTGGTAGCCAGTCTTACGAACTCTTGTAGTATCGGGAGATACCGTTAAGTGAGAAGCATCCTAAGGGTTTGACTGACTGGGTTATGTCCACACGACTTTCTTCGAATGAGATCCTATGGAAGTCTTGCTCCCACCTAGCACCAATGGCCCAACCAGCTCTGGTTGCCCACCCAGAATGGAGCCTAGCGCAGTTGGCCGATGCCTTGATCCACACGCCAGGTACTGTTGGGGCGGTGATTGTCGGTGCTGAGCATGAGTTCGATCCTCTATCTCTGCGGGGGATCCTCACCCGTGCACAGGTGGCTGACTGGCGGCTGGATCCGGCCCGATGGGATCCCTTGAGCACACTCAGCCTAGAAGACATGCAAGAGAACTGGCTGCCCGCGGAGGTTTTACAGGGATCCCTGACGGTGGAGGAAGCCCTAGCTACGCTCTTAGCTCGTCCGCATGACCATCCAGTGCCCCCGCTTTGGATCGCGATTCCACGCCCGCAAGGTTGGGGATTATGGGATCCCACGCCTCATCTGTGGCAATGCATGAGAGTTGAGGGATCCCTTGCACCTAGCCAGACTGATGCAACCCTTAATCAGCTGCGGCAACAAAATGAACTGATCCTCAACTCAGCCGGGGAAGGAATCTACGGCCTCGATGCCAATGGCATGGTCACCTTTGCCAACCCTGCCGCCGCCCGCATGATCGGCTGGTCAACCGCAGAATTGATCGGACGCTCTATGCACGATCTGTTGCACCACAGCCATCCCGACCGTACCCCCTATCCTCGCACTGAGTGCCCAATCTATGCTGCCTTCCGCGATGGACAGGTACATCATGTGGTGGATGAAGTGTTTTGGCGCAAAGATGGCAGTTCTTTTCCGGTTGAGTACACCAGTACTCCGATGCGAGATGTGCAAGGCCGCTTGGTGGGAGCAGTGGTCACCTTTCGAGACATCACGGAACGCAAATGGGCAGAAGCAGCCTTGAAACAAGCCCACGAAGATCTAGAACGAAAAGTGCAGGAAAGAACAGCTGAACTACAACGGGCCAATCAACAACTACAAGAGTTGAACGAGATGAAATCGCGGTTTGTCTCAATGGTGTGTCATGAATTTCGCACTCCTCTCAATACCATTCTCTTCGCCGTCACCTGCCTAGAACGCTATCGACATCAACTCTCCGAGGCTGACCAAAATCGCTATGTGCAAGGGATCCAAGCGGATATTCAACACATGACGCAAATGCTGGATGACGTGTTGTTGATCGGTCGCACTGATGCTCGTAAACTCTCCCCCCAGCCAGCTCAAATTGAGCTGGTTCAGTGTTGTCAAGATGTAATTCGTGAGCTACAACTCACCCACACGGCTGCAAACATCCAATTCCAGTCCGATTGCCCACAGCAAAATGCTTACTTAGATCCCTCCATGCTGCGCTCGATTCTGCTAAACATGCTCTCCAACGCCATTAAGTATTCCAACCCAGAACAGGTGATCCAATTTCGTCTCTTGTGTCAGCAGGAATGGTTTGTTTTTGAAGTGGAAGATCAGGGCATTGGGATCCCATTGGAGGATCAACCTTACCTGTTCGACCCTTTTCATCGGGGTAGCAATGTCAGCACGATTCCGGGAACAGGGCTAGGCTTAGCCATCATCAAGCGGCTGATCGATTTGTTGGCGGGCCATATCGAGGTGAGTAGCCAAGTGGGAGCAGGAACCACCTTTCGGGTTCGCTTGCCCCGGCATTATCGGTATCGGGATTTGGCCCCTACCCCTTGAGCCACCCCAGGACTCTTTTACAACCTTTCAAGGTTCCTCAAGGGTGCCAGCCTTGTTGTGGAAAACCTGCGCAAGAGCTGGACTCAGAGGTTGAGGCGAGTTTTCAAGTCCCTGGCCGCCAAAGCATAGCCGCCATCGGCTCCATCCACAAAATGCACCTGCCGACCATCCCGCTCAAACACCAAACAAGTCAACAAAGCCCGATCGGAAATGTGGATCCCGTAGGCCAGTTCTCCCTGGCGAAAGCGGGTTTCCAAGTATTGGGTCAACCGCTGTCGTTAGTCGGGGCTACTGGCGATCACCATGCGCAGCAAATCGTCCAGCTCCTCGAAATCGGTGGCGGATACCACCAGCTGGGGATAGTTTCCCTACACCCCCAAGTGCAAGCGCATCAGGCACCAACCCAAAAGGTTTTCCAACTTCAGCCGGAGCCGATACCAAGCCTGTACAAGCAGAGGTTGCCGACCCTGATGCACCAAGGTCTCTAACTGCAACTGTCGGTCTTGGCAGGTTAGGTGCAAAGACTGCAAGCTCACCGGGCGACGCTGGGATCCCGTTCCATAGATGCGCTTGATCTGCTCCAGAACCTCCTGGTAAATCTGGGTGCTTTGTCGTTCATTCGGACTGGTGGCACTGATTAAAAGACTGAGGGTTTCTCCATAGGGGCTACGGATATCCTGCCATCGACACTCCAGCCCACTGTAGTCTGCTTGTGGCTTGGATCCCTGAGGCCACTGCACGGCAAATTGAGGGGCAGTGCGGGGATCCTTGATCAACGCCTCGGCAAATTTTAATCCCCCGCCCATAAAAATGGCCTGGGTATATTCAGGCGACACCCGCAACTTGGCCACCCGCAACTCATAGGGGCTTTGGTGAACAACAGCCACCGGCACCAAAGCCACCCGCAGCTCCAGTTGAAAGGCTTGCTTAGCCATAGCTTGGGTTGCCACTAGGGCTTGCCGAGTCGGTTCTAACAACTGCGCCGGAATCACCAAAGAAGCCCCATCCCCGCCAAACACGAACGGGATCCCGACATTCCTGGCCCCGTTCAGAACAGCCACAATCGAGGAGGCCGCGATCAGGTTCACTGCTTTGTACTGACCTGCCGCAATCGCCTGGGTAGAACCACGAATATCGGTGATGACCACCCACCAGTCTTCCGGGATCCGCGCGAACTGATCGAGGTTGGCCACATCCTGTAGGCTCTCCATCACCGCCAATTGCTCGTAAAAATTGGCCATAGCCCCAGGATGGATCCCTTTCCTACTCTAGGAGAACCCGAATTGCCAGGGATCCCGTCTGTCCCACGACTCAGGCTTCGAGCGCCACCAAAGATGCCGCCGCTACCCCCTGCTGCAACTCCGACAACAGCGAGGCCGGACGATCCTTGTAGGGCCAAGCAAAAGCATGGCGGAAGGCCGCCTCCTGACAAAGTTTTAACTGTTCAAAGTTAATAATGTCGTGGGTGAGCAGGTTCTCATATTCAAAAGGCAACCGCACATTGTGCAAACCGGCATTGTCGGTACAGATGGCAATATCGACTCCCGCTTCAAAGCAGCGATCAAAGACAATCTTGAGGGGATCCAGACTGGGTAGAGTGCCCGTTTTCAGATAGGTGGTGGGGCACACTTCCAAACATTGTCCGCGGCGCGCCAGTTCCGGGAGCAATTCCGGGTAATGCAGCGGAATTTGGATGCCATGCCCGATCCGCGAGACATAGGGCAACAATTCCGGGTGGCAGCCATCCAAGGTTTCGTAGAGGTGGGCGGTGGTTTTGAGGCCCCGAGCCAAGGCGTATTTGTACAGCTCAATCCACTCCTCCATGCGCTCCCGATAGGGTTTGTCTCCTCCAGCTAGGTCGATGGCACACACATAGTCTGACTCGACAGCCGCCTCCAGCATGGCTCGATTAATGTGGCTAGGCAGGCGGGAGTGCAAACACAGGATCTGGCTGGTGACGATCGGGTACTCTTGCTGTTGGCTGGCTTGGCCAACCGTCTCGATTACCTGGCGCATTTGCTTGAGCCGATCCGCCTCATCTAGGCTGGGATCCGTGCGCAGATAGGGGGTATAGCGAATTTCCAGATAGGCCAAATCTTCGAACACATAGGCCCCCCGCAACAAACGATAGATGAAATAGGGCAGAGTCTCTAGGGTTTGCACATGCTCCACCAGGGTGTGCAGTTCCAGGTAATCCTCAAGGGTGTTGCGGGGGCGAGTGTAAAAGTCTTCAAATTCGGGATAGGTGGGAAAGCGCTCCGCCAAAGGGGATCCCTGGCGATGAAAATAGCGCCACAGAATTCTCGGTACAACAGAGCCGCCCAGGTGGCGGTGCAACTCAGCATGAAGTGCCATAAATTGGGGTTTCCCATAGTGGCCCACTGGGGAGTGGGCTTGGTTTGTTTAAGTACTATTTCCACTCTTATCCAACGGCGGCGGGCTTGTCCAGGAGGAGTTCCGCAAGCTTGGGGTTGGCTCGATCCTTGAGATCAAATCCTCGAGATCAATCCTTCAGATCGTGAAGCCGATCCCCTGCCCATCGTGATAGGCAGCCAGGAGCATATCGGTGGTGGTCTCCCAGGCAATCTCACCGGATCGGGATAGGGCAATGGCCCCAAAGGCACGGCTGCGTTGGCGGGCCTCTTGAAAAGACTTGGCCACTGCCGCTTTTAGGCTCATGCCATCCTCCACCCGCACCACAATCCGCGCCGCTAGGCACTCATCTAAGATATCTTCCCCGACGCCGGTACAACTCACCCCTGCCTCAGCACTGGCATAGGTTCCGGCTGGGGTCGCCGAATCGCTCACCCGACCCAAGCGCTCAAACCCCCGCCCGCCCGTGGAGGTTCCTACAGAAATTTGCCCCTGTTGATCGAGGGCAACAGCGCCAATCGTGCCCATCGCCAAAGAGGTGAGCACCCGTGCCGGGGGATGAGCTTGGCGCAACTGCAACCATTCCTGAACCCGTTTCAAGGTGGCCGGGTCGTAGAGAGGTAATTTCAGTTCCCGGGCCAGCTCAGCAGCGCCTTGTTCGGCCACCACTCGGTCGGGGCTAGATTGCAAGGCTTGGGCCATTACAATCGGATGTTGAACGCGGCTGACGTTAATCACCCCACTGAAGGCCTGGTTTGCCCCGTTCATGAGGGCGGCACTCATGCGAATTTGTCCATCCGATTGCAGCACCGAACCCGTACCCGCATTGTAGAGGGGGTCATCCTCCAGCAATTGACAGGCATGCAGCACCGCCGCTTCGGCACTTTGCCCTGCTCGCAGCAATTCATAGGTGCTCTCCACTACCTGCCGCAGGGATCCCCTCACAGTTTCCACACTGTTTTCCCCATCCAGGGCGCTACCGGCTCCACCGTGGATGATCAGTTTGGGCTGAGGCATGATGATTGGGATCCCTTGCGAGCAGGTGTACGGTTGGGTTTCTGGATCCATTCTCGGGCACAACGATCCGCAACTGCACCTACTCCCTATGCAATAGGGACTGCTTTCAGGGATCCCCTCTAAATCCCTCGAAACCGGAGTTCGAGCCTTAAGATAATCCTGTAGATTTGCTAAGCATCGATACTCAGGGGTGATTCTGGTAAAGGGCTGTCGCGGAACCGTCGACAGGGATCCCCCGATACAGCCCTTTGCGCGAAGGGCACGCTAGCGCGACTGCTAGTCACCTAGCACGGGGGAATCCCCTTCGCGACAGCGGTGCGGAGCACTCTAGCCCTTTCAAAATAGGGTAAAAGGGTAAGGACACAACTGTTGGTGTAGCAAACCCGCGTTTACTTTTGGGATGCGGAGCATTAAAGGGCTGTATTGGTGGTTTGGAGTGAACTTGGCGTAACGAGGTTGCATTCATGGCACTGCCCAGCTTGAGCGAGTTTCCTTGGCTGACGACGGTGATTTTCTACCCGATTGTCGCCTCCCTATTCATTCCGTTGATCCCGGCTCCGGCAGGGGATCCCAACAGCCGTGCCCATGCCCAAAAGCTGGCGGAACGGATTCGCTGGTTTGCATTATTCATTGGGGTCACGGATCTGCTGATTTTGCTGGCCGGGTTTTACTACGGCTATGATCCCAGCCTCAGCGGGCTGCAACTGTTTGAGCGCTATAGCTGGGTACCCCAGGTGGGCCTGAGCTGGTCGGTGGGGGCTGATGGCCTCTCGATGCCCTTGATCCTGCTCACCGCCTTCATTACCACCCTGGCCATCCTGGCTTCCTGGCCCGTCACCCTGAAGCCGCGCCTGTTTTATTTCCTGATGTTGGCCATGTACGGCGGCCAGATCGGGGTGTTTGCCGTACAGGATATGTTGCTCTTTTTCCTGATGTGGGAATTGGAGCTAATCCCGGTGTATCTGTTGCTCTCCATCTGGGGTGGGAAAAACCGTCTCTATGCGGCCACCAAGTTCATTCTCTACACCGCCCTCAGCTCCCTGTTTATTTTGGTGGCGGCTTTGGCCATGGCTTTCTACGGCAACACCATCAGCTTTGACATGACGGATCTGGCCCAGAAAACCTATCCCCTCACCTTCCAGCTACTCATTTACGGGGCCTTTCTGATTGCTTACGGGGTGAAGCTGCCGATTTTCCCTCTGCATACTTGGTTGCCGGATGCCCATGGAGAGGCCACTGCACCAGTCCACATGTTGCTGGCCGGGATCTTGCTGAAAATGGGGGGATATGCTCTTATGCGTATGAATGTGGGGATGCTCCCGGATGCCCACCTTTACTTTGCGCCGGTGTTGATCGTGTTGGGGGTGGTCAACATCATCTTTGCCGCCCTGACCTCTTTTGCGCAGCGTAACCTGAAGCGCAAAATCGCCTACTCCTCCATCAGCCACATGGGCTTTGTGCTGATCGGCATCGGCTGTCTGACGGAGATCGGCATGAGTGGGGCGATGTTGCAGATGATCTCCCACGGGTTAATTGGGGCCAGTCTCTTCTTTTTGGTGGGAGCTACCTACGACCGTACCCACACGCTGGAGCTGGAGGAAATGGGGGGCGTGGGGCTGAAAATGCCGAAGATTTTCTCCATGTTTACCGCCTGCTCACTGGCCTCTCTGGCACTGCCAGGCATGAGCGGCTTTGTGGCCGAGATCATGGTGTTTATCGGCATGGCCACCACGGATGCCTACTCTGGCCCCTTTAAGGTGGTCATCGTTTTCTTGGCGGCAGTCGGAGTGATCTTGACCCCCATCTACTTGCTGTCCATGTTGCGGCAGATCTTCTTTGGGCCGGAAAACAAAGACCTGACTGAACATGAGGAACTGGTGGATGCCGAACCGCGAGAGGTGTTTATCATCGCCTGCTTGCTGATCCCGATTATTGGCATTGGGCTGTACCCAAAATTGGTCACCACCCTCTACGACCAATCCACCAACGCTCTAGTCGCCACCCTGCGGCAAGAACTCCCCCCACCCACCGAAACGGTGGCTTTGGCTCCCGCCCTCTACGACTAAAACTCTCGCCCTTGCCCAAAGGCCAGCACCTCATCCACACTCAAACGGGGTTTCCGTGGCCAATTCCCCGGGGCGGCATATCCGACCGGCAGCAACATCACCGGCACATAGCGGTCGGGAATGTGGAATTCCCGCTTCACCCCTTCCGGGTCAAACCCAATCATCGGCCCGCTCACCAGCCCTTTCGCTTGAGCGGCAATCATTAAGGCCATGGCCGCCATTGCCCCGGAGCGAATCGCCTCATCCCGCGCCAGTGTGGGATTGTTAAGGTAGGCACTTTGCGCCATTTTCACCCAGCTTTCCCCTTGTTCCGCCGGTAGGATCCCGGCAGCAACGGTTTGTGCAACGATCTGAGGCATCTTTTCGTAACCCTGTAGATCCCCCAGGATGATAAAAACCACGGGCGCATCTGCTACCTTTTGTTGGTTGTAGGCTACAGACTTCAGACGCTCTTTCGCATCCGCCTCTGTCACCGCAACAAACCGCCAGTGCTGAATGTTGTAGGCAGAAGGGGCTTCTGTTGCATAGGCAACCAGCTCTTTGATCTCTGCTGCGGATAAACTGCGGTTGGGGTCAAACTTGTTGGCGGAGATGCGCTCTTTCAGAGCAGTTAGGGCATCCATCGGATCGATCCTCCACAGAGTTAGGAGCAAAAAAGACAAATTTGCTTCCCATAGACTAAGGCCAAAATTGGCTCACTAGCTATTCTTCTGCGTCTGAATGGTTTGCCTCCTGTTTGTTAAGCCTGTGCCGATGCGTGAGGTATGGACTGGGCCGATAGGGACGCAAGCCGGATCGACTCAGACGGGATCCCTGACCCAGGGGCAGTTATGATGAAGAGGCCAGTAGCGTTCATAAAAGAACTCTGCGCTGAGCGGTGTGGTTGATGGGGAGAGACAGTCTGTGAATTGGGGTCGGGTGCTGACGGCGATGATTACCCCCTTTACCGCTGAGGGGGAGCTGAATTACGACGAAGCCGCTCGTTTGGCCGATTATTTGGTGACCCATGGCAGCGATGGGTTGGTGGTGTGCGGCACCACAGGCGAGTCTCCCACCCTCACCTGGCAGGAAGAATTTGAGCTCTTTCGGGTGGTGCGGGATGCCGTGGCCGGGCGGGCCAAGGTGATAGCTGGAACGGGCTCCAACTCCACCCGTGAAGCCATCGAAGCCACCAAAAAAGCCGCCCAGTTGGGTCTAGATGGCTCTTTACAAGTGGTGCCCTACTACAACAAGCCTACCCAGGCAGGCTTGTATCAGCACTTTAAGGCCATTGCTGAAGCCAGCGATCTCCCCATCCTGCTCTACAATATTCCCGGTCGGACGGGGGCTAGCTTACAACCGGAAACCGTGGCGAACTTGGCGGAGTTGGAAACCATTGTCGCTATTAAGGAAGCCAGTGGTATGATGGATGTAGCTTCGGAAATTCGGCGACTGACCCCCTCTCGCTTCGGCATCTACTCGGGAGATGATTCTCTGACCTTGCCGATATTGTCTTTAGGGGGAAGTGGAGTGGTTAGTGTAGCTAGCCATTTGGTCGGCTTGCAGTTGCAGGAGTTGATCCAGAGCTACAGTAGGGGCCAGCACGACCAAGCTTTGGCTCACCACTTGCGTCTGTTTCCGTTGTTCAAGGTTTTGTTTATTGAAACCAACCCTGTTCCAGTCAAAGCAGCACTAGAGATGCAGGGATGGAAGGTGGGGCGGGTGCGCTTACCCTTGGCTCCATTGCAGGCGAGTTCCTTACAGGCTTTGCGACAGGTTTTGGAAGAGATGGGGCTGTTGACTGAGTTGAAGGGATCCGAGCGAATTGCGGCAAATATTTCTTAGTGGTTGTTGATAATCTTGGATGATCTTGCTTGATTGTGATCTTGATTGCGTCTTTTCAGGTTTTGCCTCCACTATGGTTAAGGTTTTGAGAGGTTTGCATGGGGCTCTTTTGTGGCGTTTGACCTGTGGATCAATTTTGCCTCTGACATGATTTCACTGTTTCTCAATCTGGGGAACGGGTGATCTGCAGTAGCTGAATCCAGCATCCGCACATTTTTGCTGGGGTTTTAGTCTACTCCAAGTTTTTTGTTTGTTTTACTGTTGAGGATCTAGACTCTTATGCCAACATTACGCACTCCTGTTGCTTCTCGTCCTGCAGCTTTGCCCTCCACGGCCTCCGTTCAGCTGATTCCACTGGGGGGAGAACGGGAGATTGGCAAGAATACTTGGGCCTTCCGCTACGAAGATGACATTATCCTCTTGGATGCCGGTTTGGCCTTTCCGGATGAAAGTATGCACGGGGTCAATATCGTGCTGCCGGACATGACTTACATCAAGCAAAACCGGGACAAAGTACGGGGAATGGTGGTTACCCACGGCCACGAAGATCACATCGGCGGGATCCCGTATCACCTGCG
Source organism: Thermostichus vulcanus str. 'Rupite' (assembly GCF_022848905.1). NCBI lineage: Bacteria > Bacillati > Cyanobacteriota > Cyanophyceae > Thermostichales > Thermostichaceae > Thermostichus > Thermostichus vulcanus. The sequence goes on along the minus strand of NZ_JAFIRA010000001.1, from coordinate 221,918 downwards.
GGAATTTGATATTCCGGTTATTTACGGCCCTAGATTAGCACTGGCCTTACTAGAAGAAAAATTACGGGACGTGGGGCTACTTAACCGTACAGAATTACGCACCGTTGCCCCCCGTGAGATTGTGCCCTTGAGCAAACATTTCTTCGCAGAATTTATTCGCAACACCCACTCGTTTGCCGACAGTTTTACCGTGGCTCTGCATACACCCGCTGGGGTCATTATCCAGACCGGTGACTTCAAAATCGACCATACACCCGTGGATGGCGAGTATTTTGACCTGCAACGGCTGGCAGAACATGGGGAGAAAGGCGTTCTTTGCTTGATTAGCGACTCCACCAACGCGGAAGTACCGGGATTTACCCCTTCCGAAGCCTCGGTGTTGCCCGGTCTTTCCAAAGCGATTGCCGGTGCCAAAGGGCGGGTGATCATTACCACCTTTGCCTCTTCGGTACATCGTCTGAATCTGGTGCTCCAGGTTGCTGAACAACAGGGGCGGGTGGTGTCTCTGCTGGGCCGCTCCATGTTGAATGTGGTGGCTCATGCCCGCCGCTTAGGGTATGTGCGCTGCAAGGACGAAACCCTGCAACCGATGCAGGTGATCAATAACCTGCCGGATGACCAGGTGATCATTCTCACCACCGGATCCCAAGGAGAGCCGCTGGCCGCCCTCACCCGCATTGCCAACGGTGAGCATCCCCAGTTGCAAATTAAGCCTGGGGATACAGTCGTTTGGTCCGCCAACCCAATTCCGGGCAATACCATTGCGGTGTCGCGGGTGATCGACAAACTGATGGAGTTGGGGGCCAATGTGATCTACGGCAAAGACAAAGGCTTGCATGTCTCCGGCCACGGTTGCCAGGAAGATCAAAAGCTGATGCTGGCCCTCACCCGTCCCAAGTTTTTCGTGCCTACCCACGGTGAGTACCGCATGTTGCTCAAGCATGCCGAAACCGCCATGAGCATGGGGATCCCTCGGGAAAACATTGTGATTGTCGACAATGGGGATGTGGTGGAGGTTAGCCAAGATCGCATTGCTATCGTCGATAAGGTGCCCTCTGGCCTGCAAATGATCGATGATTCCCGTGCGGGCGTGGTGATGGACAGAGTGCTCCAAGAGCGCCAGCAGATCGCCAAAGATGGCATGGTGACGGTGGTGCTCAGCCTGGATAGCAGCGGCCAGTTGCTTTACACTCCACAAGTACAAACCTTTGGCTTGGCGGGTGAGGCCAAAGATCTGAAAGGTTCTGCTCTGAAACCCCTCTTGGAGGAGACCCTGAAGCAGGAATGGTCTCGTTTTGCACGCTCCCTAGAGCGGGGCAGTGTGGATATCGACTGGGCTGGGCTCAAGGGTGAACTAGAACGGGTGGTGCGTCGCTTTGTGCGGGAACAACTGCGCAGCAAACCGACGGTGGTGGTGTTCGTGCAATCTCCTGAGGAAGAATCAGCCCCTGCTGTGCCCGTTGCGGATGGCGACCTTCGGCAAGAACGGCTACCCGATGCCACTCGGCGGCGGCGACGCTCCTCGGCAGCGGTAGCGGCGTCCTAAACCACACGCAATCTCAATCAATACTGTCGGGATCCCTCTGTTCAACCTGTTCGACACAGGGATCCTAGTTTTTGCCGAGAACACTTCTCCGAAAGAACTCCGTCTCACTGGCGCTGAGGATCTCCTCCACATCTAACTGCAGGGATCCCGGATTGCTAAAGGGAGGACAGCTGACTTGGGGTGGGGTAGGTTGTTGGATCGCTCCCAAGAAAGCTTCAGCCAGGTCAGCGTAGCCCTGGTCGTTGGGGTGAAATCCATCGGCAATCGGGCCGGGGAAAAAGGAGTCGCGGCTGTAGGAGCGGGGATCACAAAGCAAGTCCACCACCGGGATCCCCTGCTGGCTGAGGGGGTTGATCACCTGTCGGGTGAGGCCGAGAGAAATCGTCGCCAACAGTTGACGCACACTGCCAGGTTGCTGGAGCCCCAAAGGGATGAGGGCGAAGTTGGGTAGGTTGGCCACCACAATGCGGGCTTGCGGGGCACGGGCGCGAATGGATTGCAGCAGCGTTTGATAGTCGGCGGCAAACTGGTCAATTTGTTGATCGATAAACGGCAAGGGATCCCCTCCCTGTAGAGCCAGACGGGCAGCCGCCAGGGTAATGGCGTTGGTGTCGTTCCCTCCAATCCAGATCGTGATCAGGGTGGTATCGGGGGGGATGCGGGGCACTTGATCCTGGAGTAGGTTGGCGGGAATAAAGTCCCCCAAAGATTGAATAGCAGGGCTGATCACCGCTCCGGAGCGCCCCAAATTGGTCAACTCAACCGGCGCCGGTAACAATTGAGCCAGACGGGGCACATAGCCGGTGCCATTTGGGCACTGCAAGGGATCCGAGCGTTGGGGTCGGGTGCCAGCGGCATTGGCAGGGCCATCGCAGGACACAGAGGCATTCACCCCCACCGCATCGCTAGCCCCTAGAGCGGTATAGCGAATAACACTGGGCAGGGTGGGCAGAACCGACTCAGAGGCTGCAGCACAGGCGACTAAACTCAAGCTGAGGATCAAGATCAACCCCAGCTTTATGAAACCAAGGGAGCTTGTGGATGTCCACTGCAGGTTACCGGTTGGGGATCCCATGTCACACACCCATCAACAACTAGGGCATCCTAACCAAGAATGGGGAAGGGAAGAAGGATGGTGGGAGTATGGCGCTGCGTTTTTGCAAGTCTCGAACCTATCACGATCCCCTGCATGGAGCCATCAGCCTCGATGGCGGGGATGCGGTTGAAGCCCTGCTGATTCGCCTGATCGATACGCCTGCTTTTCAGCGCTTGCGCCGCATTCGCCAATTGGATACTGCCTTTTTCACCTTTCATGGCGCGGAGGGATCCCGGTTTACCCATTCGGTGGGGGTGTTGTACATCACACGGCGGCTGTTCGACAAATTGGCCCGTCGCTATGCGGAGTTGCGCCCCTATCGGGCGGTGACCCTGGCCTCTGCCCTACTGCACGATATTGGCCATAGCCCCTTTAGCCATGCCGGGGAAGAGATTTTTGGTTGCCACCACGAAGCCTGGACAGCGCGCATTTTGCGGGAGGATCCGCAAGTTTCCACTCTGCTGGCGGAGTTCGATCCGCAGCTGCCGGCACAGATGCAGCAGGTGTTGCAAAAGCAGTTTCCCTTACCTCTGGTGGGGCAGTTGATCTCCAGCCAACTGGACTGCGACCGCTTCGACTACCTGATGCGGGATAGCCTGCTCACGGGTGCCCAATACGGCCATTTGGATCTGGATCGGATTGTCACGGTGATGGATTATGACCCGGAAACCGGATCCCTCTCCATTCCAGCCCGCAAAGGGTTAGGAGCGATTGAACACTATCTGGTGGTGCGCTACTTCATGTATACCCAGGTGTATCAACATCCCAAAAGTTTGTGTGCCCGCTTCATCTTGGATCGGCTGTTTAAGCGCGCACAGGTGCTGCTGCAAAGGGGGGAAATTGAGCTGGATCCGGTACTGACGGCCTGGTTGTGGGCTGCGATAGCTGCCCAAAAAGGGGATCCCTTTGAGTTGCCTTTGCCCCTGTACTTGGCTGCTGACGATGGGCTGTTTAGCTATCCCTTTCGCTTTTGGGCTATGTCGGGCCGGGATCCGATCTTGGCCGATTTGTCACGGCGCTACCTGGATCGGGATCTGTTTAAGGCCCGCAACATCACCCATTTGCCGGAAGAAGACCGCCAAACTTTGGTTGCCAGCGTGAGCGAAAAAATGCGGCGGGAGGGCCTGGATCCGGAAAGTTACCTCGGGATCCGCTCTGCTCATACCCAGGGCTACAGCCTTTATGCCCAAGGGATCCAGCTGCAAACCGAGCGAGGTTGTGAAGAAATTGCCCAGCTTTCCCCCCTGGTGCGCGCTCTGGTGAAAACCCAACAACAAGTTTGGTTGATCTTCCCCCGCCCCTATAGCGATATCGTGGAAGGGTTTCTGTATGCCTAATGCATTTCAGAATTTCAGATGTGAATTGGCGGGAGAAAGACATGTTGGGGGGCTTAGTGTGGGAGCCAATCAAGGCTGGGATCCCTGGCCTGCTCATGGGGGTGCTGTCCTTGACGGCCCTCTTGATTGGGCTGGTGGCGGTACGGTTGTGGCGGGCTTTGCGGGCTTCCCCTTGGCTAACAGATGTCCCGGAGGAAAAAGCGGCTGAAGTGGCGGCGGCCATGGAACGGCTGGCGGTGATTGTCCCCGCCTATAACGAGGCCAAAAACGTGGTGGACTGCCTGACCAGTATCCTGGAGAGCACCTCTGCCCCTATGCAGGTGTGGCTGGTGGATGATGACTCAACAGATGCGACCTGGGAGCTGGCGCAAACCCTAGCCACCGCTCGCATGACACAACCCCATGGTCCACGCCTACATCTACTCAAGGGGGATCCCCGTCCGCAAGGACAAGTATGGGTGGGCAAAAACTGGGCCTGTGCCCAGGCAGTGGCGATGATTGAAGCGGATTATCTGCTCTTTCTTGACTGTGATGTGCGGCTGGAATCCGGCGCGATTGAGGCCGCCCTCTGGCAGCTTCTAGAAACCAACAGTGGTCTGGTAACGGTGGGGCCGCAGTTGGTGTGTGGTTGTCTGGCGGAATGGCTGGTGCAACCGATTATGATGACCATCCTGGCGGTTGGGTACAACTTTGCCGCCGTCAATGATCCCAACAGCTCTAAGGCGTTTGCTTTTGGCCCGTTTATGTTGTTTCGCCGCTCTGCTTACGAGCAGATTGGGGGGCATGCCGGAGTAGCGGATGTGGTGGTGGAAGATGTCACCTTAGGTCAGCGCATCAAGGCCAGTGGCTTGGGCCTGAAGATCCGTCTGGGTGGGGCACGGGTTCGCAGCCGTATGTATGCCGATGGGGATGCCCTTTGGGAGGGGTGGACAAAAAATTGGTTTTTGGGCCTGGAGCGCAATTGGGTGCTGGCCCTATTGGCAATGGTCACTATTTTGGGGATTTGTAGCCTGCCCTGGCTAGGACTGATCCTCGCTTGGGCCACTCAGTCGCTGGGGGTGCTGTTGGCCAGTTTGGCGGGGATTATGGCTCAATTGGGGATTCGACTCCTCCTTAAACATTGGGCCCATTTACCGCTGCGCTACTGGTGGCTGACAGCGGTGGGGGGATGGGTAACGGCTGCCATTGTTCTGGCCTCAGCGATTCGTACCAGCACTGGACACAACTGGACCTGGCGGGGCCGTTCTTTGGCCACCCCCTAGTACCCCCATAGTCTTTCCCTCCAGTAGGCAACCGAACATGGTCTAATGAGGGGTGTTTGGAGCAGTTCTGGTGCTCCCCAGTTGGGTTCACCAAAGGTGGAATAGGGGGTGGGATAGCAAGGATATGCAAGTTCTGGTCATCGGCTCTGGGGGACGAGAACACGCTCTCGCCTGGAAGCTGTTGCAATCCCCACAGGTTACCCAGGTTTACTGTGCCCCAGGCAATGGGGGAACACGCCAGATGCCCCGCTGCCAGTCTTTGGCATTAGCGGCGACCGATATTGAAGGTCTAGTCCGTTTTGCTACCGTGCAAGGGATCCGTTTGACGGTGGTGGGGCCAGAGGTTCCCTTGGTCGAGGGCATTGTTGATGCCTTTCAAGCGGCAGGGCTGCCTATTTTCGGGCCAAACCGTGCAGCCGCTCAGCTGGAGGGCAGCAAGCTCTGGGCTAAACAACTGATGCAAGAAATGGGGATCCCAACGGCAAAGGCGGTGGGCTTTACAGCCCTGGCTGCGGCTATGGCCTATCTGGATTCCCAGACCTTCCCTCTGGTGGTGAAGGTGGATGGGCTGGCGGCAGGCAAGGGGGTAACCATTGCCCAAGATCGGGAAGAGGCGGTGCAAGCTGTGCGGGCGGCCCTGGCGCATCCTTCCGGCTCCCAACAGGTACTGATAGAGGAGTTCCTCAGCGGCCAAGAGGTTTCGATCCTGGCCCTCACCGATGGCCAAACCTGTGTACCCCTGCTGCCTGCGCAGGACTACAAACGCCTCGGCGATGGGGATACCGGCCCGAATACCGGCGGCATGGGGGCTCATGCTCCAGCAGATCACCTGATAACTCCCGAATTGCTAGCCCGCATTCAAGCCCAAGTGTTGGATCCCACCCTGAGGGGCTTGCAGCAGCGGGGCATCCTTTACCAAGGGGTGATCTATGCCGGGCTGATGATTACACCCAGCGGGGATCCCTATGTCCTGGAGTACAACTGCCGCTTTGGGGATCCGGAAGCCCAGGTGATTCTGCCTCTGCTGGAAAACCCGCTTGACGAGGTGCTACTGGCCTGTGTGGAGGGGCGTTTGGCGCAAGTGCAACTGAAATGGAAACCGGGTTATGCCGCCTGTGTGGTGATGGCAGCCCCAGGGTATCCAGACAACTACGAACGGGGGATCCCGATCTCGGGCTTGGAAGCCGCTACCCAAACCGGAGCCTTGGTGTTTCATGCCGGTACCCGTCAGGTAGGAGGGCAGCTCCTCAGCGATGGTGGGCGCGTTTTGTGTATTACAGGGCAAGGGGCCAATCTATCGGAAGCCTTGGGCCAAGCCTATGCAGCGGTGGATCAGGTGCAGTTTGCCGGAGCCTATTGTCGTTCTGATATTGGCAGCCGAGCGCTGGGAGCCGCGGTTCGTCGGGGGGTAGTGCCCGTTTAGTGAATCTACAGCACAAAAATGACCCCGCAAAAATGAACCCCAGAGGATTGCGCCTCCGGGGCCAGTAAAGACCGTATTGAAAAGGGTTTTGATACTTAAAAAATAGCGCTTCCCGTAACAAGAAAGCAATGCAAGTATCAAATCCTCAACTTTAGTTTATGTTCCTCAACAAGAACTCCTCGGTCCCTAGAATACCTATGCTGACAGTCAATCAGTCCATCCACAGAGCAGAGGGCTTACCCATTCCCATTCAAACTTTTCGGCTTCAAACCCAATTCTTGTAGGGCCGGTAAAAAGTTCTTGTTTTCGTGGTTGGAGCGGCTCAGTTTAATCAGGGCAAATCGTTGCAGATCCTGTAGGTTTTTCCAGAAATCGAGGGTTATCTGAATCCCCAGTTCTTCGGCCTTTTGTTGAACACTGACCGGGATCCCATCGGTATTTTGCCATTCGGGTTGTGGGTCGGGGGGAATTTCTGTGGCCTCCTCATGACAGGTAGAGCGGATCACCTGCCGCAAATAGCTACCAAATTGTTCAATATCCTGGGGGGTTTGAAAGGGCCAGTTGACACACTGCTGCTTTTGCTGAATTGAAAATCGTCCCCACTGATGCAGCTTGAGCTTGATCCCACACACATCTAACTTGAGGCGTACACTCATGGGAATGCAGCGCAGAGAATCGGCAAACTCTTGCTCAAACTGAAACAGAGACATCCAAACCTTCCTCAGGTACAACCCGCTCGATCTCCTGTTTTGACGGAAACGACTCCGCTTTGCGCAAAGCAACAGCACAGGCTTTTAATTCCGGCTGGCCAGAGGCTGGGCAACTGGTGTCATGGGTGAGAGCATTGCACTCCGCTTGGTTGGCCCACAGGGATCCCCAGTGCATCGGCACAAACACCGTTCCTGGCGCAATGGCACGGGTAATCTTGGCCGGGAAATAGGCTTGCCCACGGGGGGAACGCACCTGAACCGGATCCCCCTCCTGAAGAGCTAGCTTTTCGGCATCGTGAGGATGAATTTCAATAAACGGCTGTGGGTGCATTTTGATGATTTTATCAATTCTGCCGGTGCGGGTTTGGGTGTGCCAGTGGCCATAAACTCTGCCGGTGGTCAATACAAACGGATATTGGGGATCCGGCGGCTCAGCCAATCCACGGGAATGGTAGGGAATAAACCGAGCAAGGCCATCAGGAGTAGGAAAGCGCAAATCGGTATAAAGTCGGGCCGGATCCTGAATTTTAGCCTGGGTTTGCACTTTCGGATGAGGCCAGTGTTGAGGGCCTGCTTCAGCCAAAAGAGAATGACTAAGGCCAGAGTGATCACAGGGGCGATTTTCCGTCAGGGCAACAAATTCTGCATAGACTTCTGCCGCATTCTGAAAGGAAAAGTGTTGGGAAAATCCCAAGCGACGCCCCACTTCTGCAAAGATTTCCCAATCCGGTCGGGCTTCTCCGGGGGGATCCTGAAAGCGTTGACAAAGGGTAACCCGACGCTCTGAGTTGGTCATTACCCCTGTTTTTTCGCTCCATTGACAGGCGGGCAAAAGCAGATGAGCATATTCGGCTGTTTCTGTGGGGTAATAAGCCTCTTGGTAAATGGTAAAAGGGGACTTGCGTAGGGCTTTTTTAACTCGCTCCAGATCCGGCAAACTCACCAAAGGGTTAGTAGCCGCTATCCAAAAGAATTTTAGGGATCCCGCTTCTAGTGCAGAGATCATTTCGGTTGCAGTCAGCCCCGGTTGAGCAGATATAGACCCTCTAGGTAACCCCCAAAAGGTTTCTACATCCGCCCGATGCGCAGAATTTCTCACGGAGCGATATCCCGGCAACAGATGAGAGAGTCCACCCGCTTCTCTACCTCCCATCGCATTGGGTTGCCCTGTTAACGAGAAGGGCCCCATGCCAGGTTTGCCAATTTGTCCCGTCATTAAGTGGAGGTTGATCAAACTACAAATCTTGGCGGTACCTTCGCTGGATTGATTCAAACCCATCGACCAAAGGGAAAGAACCGCTCGGGATCCCTGCCAGAGCTTGGCAGCCTGGATGAGATCCTCCAACGAGATGCCACAGCGTTGTGCCACCGTTTCAGGCTCATAACTGGATAATAAGGCCGCATATCGAGCAAAGCCTTGCGTGCAATCTTCGATGAAGAGGCTATCGATCTCCCCCCAACGCAAGAGCAAATGGGCAATTCCATTGAATAAATCAATGTCACTACCCGGTCGAATACCCAAATGGAGATCTGCAGCTTCTGCCGTTTGAGTTTTTCGGGGATCCACCACAATCATTTTGAGAGGGGATCCCAACCGATGTCTTTTTTTGAGCCGATTAAAGAGAATGGGGTGACATTCTGCTGTATTGGTACCCACCAAAAAAGCCAAATCACACAGATCCAAATCCTCGTAACAGCAGGGCGGGCCATCGGATCCTAGGGATTGCATATATCCTGAAACGGCTGAAGACATACACAGGCGGGAATTGGCATCAAAGTTATTGGTTCCCAAGCAGCCTTTGATGAGTTTTTGAGCCACGTAGTAATCTTCAGTTAAAAATTGTCCAGATCCGTACATTGCGATTGCATCTGGAGAGGTTCTCAGATGTTGAAGGCGAGAGGTGATCTCGTCAAAAGCCTGCTCCCAAGAAATGCGCCGGAAGGGGCGATCCAACTGCTCCCGAAACATCGGGTACAACAGCCGATCTTGATTAACCGACTCCATAACGGTGGCACCCTTCACGCACACCATGCCCAAACTGGAAGGATGATCTCGATCTCCTCTAATCTTCCAATCCCCCGAAGCGGTCGGCACGGCTTCTAATCCACAGCCTACTCCGCAATAGGGGCATTGGGTTTTAATCACTGGTTGACTCATCAACTTCCGACTCAACTCCTGGGAGGATGACCCGCAATTCGACTTCAACTGGTATTGATTGAGATCTCAAGGATCCCTCAACTCAGCAGTTCAGCAACTTCGATCTCAAATCCTGGTAACACTAGCTGAGTTTTGGCAGTTTCCTTTTCAGTCAGCCAAAGATTTTGCTCTTGAGTTTGAATAAAAATATGCTTGCTTTTTGGGAAAACCAGCCAAACTTCCAAGGCCCCAGAACCCAGATATTCTTGAGACTTTAGAAAAATATCTTCCCCAAAGTCAGTTGGAGAAATAATCTCTCCAATCAATGGATGACTTTGGGATAATATAGCTACATCATCCCTGAATCGCTCAATCAAATCTGGAGAAAGGTAAGCAACATCAGGTCTTCTAACTCTACCTCGTGTTTGACAGGGAGCCTCGACTAACACCATACCCCCTAACTGCTGAGTTTCAACATAATCAGACCAGCGAATCAGAAGTCGGGTTTGTATCTTTGCATGCATAAGTGTTTGCCCTGACTTCTCTGCAATCTGATCATTTACCCACTCTGTTTTGTCTATTGGGTTTGCCAGATACTCTTCAAGGGTTTTAGGCAAAGTGAGGAAAAGATCCTCTATTTCGGGATCTGTTTTCTGGTTTTGATCTGAATGGACCGCGGCAATGACCATTGACCTGAATCTCCACGTGTGCTGAGTCCTTTCCTTTCCAGCTTACAGCTCTTTCTTTAGTCAACTCCCAAAATGAGCTGCCTAACATCCATTGGGAGTGGAGCTACAGCCTTTTTGCGGGTTTCCTACGACAATGTTGGTGTCTCCGACAGCTCTTGGCGCAAAGGGCTGTAAGTATCCTTACGTTGTATCGAATTTGCAAAATACTGGAGTCCGGTTTAGTCCTCATGGTGGGCAAAGCGGCGGTAGAGGAAGTCAAGGGCGTAATTGCGCAGTTCGTAAAACTCTGGCATTTCCATAATGCGGGATCGGATGCGGGGTCGATCGAAGGGAATGGTTAGGATCTCACCAATATGGGCGGCAGGGCCATTGGTCATCATCACCACTCGGTCGGCCAAGTAAAGGGCTTCGTCAATATCATGGGTAATCATCAAAACGGTACAGCGATGATCTCGCCAAATGGCGAGCAGTTCCTCTTGAAGTTCTTCTTTGGTAATCGCATCTAGGGCGCCAAAAGGTTCGTCCAAGAGTAACACCTCTGGACGAATCGAGAGGGCACGGGCAATGGCCACCCGTTGTTTCATGCCGCCGGAGAGTTGTTTGGGACGTTTGTGAGCGGCTTCGCTCAAGCCCACCAAATCCAGATGTTCTTGAACAATCTGTTTTTTTTCAGCATGAGACTTGTCAGGATAAACCTGATCCACTACCAAATAGATATTCTCAAAAGCCGTAAGCCAGGGTAATAAAGAATAGTTTTGGAACACCATCATGCGATCAGGGCCAGGGGATCCCACTGGTTGGCCCTTGAGAGTAATGGAACCGCAGGTAGGGGTGGAAAAACCTGCCACCATATTCATCAAGGTAGATTTGCCACACCCGGAGTGGCCAATCAGACAAATAAATTCTCCGGATCCCACCTCTAGATTGACATTTTCTAAAGCGACAAACGACCCACCAGATGTTGGATAAGTTTTACCCACATTCTGAAGAGAAAGGAGGGGCAACCCCGGTACCACAGGCACGGAGGATAAAGCAGAAGAGGAAAGGCGAGATCCGGTCATCATCATGGTTAAAAGATAGATAAACTGAGTGAAGGTTAAGCTAAGACTGGATTGCTGAGGCGGTATTCTTGCAGCTGCACCTCGTGACGAATGGGGACTGTCTCCAAATAACCCATCGGATCCTGTCCATCAAACTGGGATCCATCCGTAAACATCAGCGCACCCCGGTCATGAGCTCGATCCGGCAACCCCAAATCCTGGGCGGCAAGGGCGTAGGTTTCTGTATCCAATACTTGGTCAATGACCGAGATCCAATTGCGAGGAAAAGCACAGAGTCCCCAACGGGCCATTTGGGTCAAGATCCAAAGATGTTCCAGCTTTTCCGGGCAGGTGTTGCGACCATTGGCAAACTGATTAAACCCGACAATGACCTGTGATTCATCTTGAATACCTCGCTGGAGGGTACCCATTAGCCCTGGCTGGAGATCCTCCCTTGCTACGCCTACATAATGGGGTTGAGCTAGACATTCTATGATTTCGGGGCGGTGCCGCGGTTGATCACAGTACTGACAGGCTTCCAGAAGGGCTTTGACCAAAGCAATATGGGTTCGGGGATACTTTTGCGCCCAATCTTGGCGCACCGCCAGGACTTTTTCAAGGTGGCTGGGCAAAATCTCGGGAGTGGTGGTGACGATGAAGCCTACCCGCTCCCGCACAGCTCTGGAGTTCCAGGGTTCGCCAACACAGTAGCCATCGATATTGCCTGCCTTGAGGTTGCTGACCATTTGGGGGGGTGGAATCACTGTTAAGGTCACATCCTGTTCTGGATGAATGCCACCACTAGCCAACCAATGGCGCAGGAGAAAATTGTGCATGGAGGCCGGATGCACCACTGCCAAAGTATGCACTTGATCGGAGGTTTGGTGGAGATACTGACGAAAGTCTTCCAGGCTTTGAATGCCTTGCTGCAAAAATCGGTGGCCTAAAGTAACGGCATTGCCCCCGCGTGACAGGGTAAGAGCCGTCACCAAAGGTATCGGAGTTCCCCCCACCCCTAAAGTAGAAGCCAACGGGATCCCCGCCACTACCGCTGCCGCATCCAAGCGACCGGAGCGGATCCCTTCTGCCAACACTTTCCAGCCTGGCTCTCGCACCAAAGTGACCTCTTCCAGGCCATATTTTTGAAACAAGCCCTTTTCTTTGGCGATCACCACAGGGGCACAGTCGGTCAGCGGCACAAAACCAATTTCCAGGTTCACTTTTTCGAGGCCATGTTTGGCAATCGCCACACTGACCGAAGTTTTCTTGCGGGCTCGTTTTTGTTGATTGAGAAAATAAATCATTTCTCCCCGCAGACTGTAGTAATCGGGATGGTTAATCACCCCCAAGCGATGGCGAGGTCGTGGGAAAGGCACAGACAAAATTTGCCCAATTTGGGCAGCGGGGCCATTGGTGAGCATCACCACCCGATCCGAAAGCAACAGGGCCTCATCCACATCGTGGGTGACCATGACGCAGGTGAGCTGTTCCGCCTGGGCAATGTCCATCAGTTGTTCCTGCAGGTTGCCACGGGTGAGGGCATCCAAGGCCCCAAAGGGTTCATCCAGCAGCAACACTCGCGGTCGAATCGCTAGAGCACGGGCAATGGCCACCCGTTGTTTCATGCCTCCAGACAGGTGAGCAGGGCGTTTGTCGGCTGCCGCTTGTAACCCCACCCGGCGGATGTGTTCTTCCACAATCTGCTGTCGTTCGGCTTTCGGCTGGGATCCCAGCACTTCATTCACTGCTAAGGCGATGTTTTCCCGTACCGTCAGCCAGGGCAGCAAGGAGTAGTTTTGAAACACCACCATCCGATCGGGGCCGGGATCCGTCACTTGTCGGCCTTCCAAAAGGATCCCCCCCTGAGAAGGTTTTTCTAGGCCGGCAATGATATTGAGCAGTGTGGATTTGCCACAACCTGAATGGCCGATCAGAGAAACAAATTCTCCCTTTTGGATCTCCAGGTGGATCCCTTTCAATGCGGGATAGAGTTCACCATTCCCGAGCGGAAAACTCTTATCAATATGATCGACTTCGATATAGGGTTGGGTCTTCATGATGCTCACCTAAGGGATCCTTAGCCTGTTCAAGATTTGAGTGATAAGGCTTGATTGATTTAGTGATCTTCGGCAACGACCAGCGAACCGATCCAAGCCACCAATCGATCTAACAAAAGACCGACAATTCCGACGTAGATGAGAGCCAAAATGATCTCGCTAATCCGGGAGCTATTCCAGGCATCCCAAATAAAGAAACCAATGCCCACACCGCCGATCAACATTTCTGCTGCCACGATCGCCAGCCAAGACAGCCCTACCCCAATCCGCAAGCCCGTGAAGATGTAAGGCACAGTTGCCGGAAAGACAATTTTGAAAAAGTATTTCCAGCCCGACATGCGCACAATCCGAGCCACATTGCGGTAATCTTGCGGGATCCGTTGCACACCCACGGTTGTGTTGATCAAAATCGGCCAGATGGCGGTGATGAAAATAACGAAAATGGCCGAAGGAGTGGCATCCCGAAAAGCCGCCAGAGAGATGGGCAACCAGGCCAAAGGCGGTACCGTCCGCAATACCTGAAAAATGGGATCCACCGCCTCATGGAGCCAGCGGTTCACGCCAATGATCATGCCCCCTAAGATCCCGATCAGGGCAGCCAGGGTAAAGCCAATCGCCACCCGCTGTAAGCTGGCCCAGATTTGCCAAAACAGACCTTTATCATTGCCGCCAAAATCGAAGAAGGGATCTTTAATTAAGGGATCCCAGGTGTCCTGCCAAACTTGGAGCGGAGTAGGTAAGTTGGCCCCCGGTTGGCTGTAGATGATTTGCCAAAGGAGCAGCACCACCAAAATAGCGGTGATGGGCAAAAGGATGCGCCGTAAAGTCTGGTGGAGTTTGAGCCGTTGCAGCCAAGCCGTTCGCGCCAGCGGGACGGAGTCCTTTGCAGCGTGGGATCCCGTACTGGGTCGAGAGTGGGTCACTGCCTTGAGTTGCAGGGTATAGGTTTGCCATGCTCTGTAGACCCATTGACCCAAAAGTGCGAGTACAGGCACCAGAATATGAAGGAGAGAAATCCCCATTTTTAGGAGCGTAGGAAAGAGTCGGAATAGCAGATTCATGAGTGGATTAGGGCTGAGATTTAGGGTGAAGATAATGGAGGTGGAAGAGAGAAGGTGTTTGGATTGAACGGTTTGCAGCCGGATCCCTTCTCTCTTCTAGAGTTCGTTGAACTAAGCCAGCTTTTTGATCGCCAGGGCATCGAGATAAGCCCCAGGGTTTTCCGGATCAAATTGCACCCCGTCGAAGAAGGTTTCCACCCCGCGAGAGGTACTGGCTGGGATAGCCGCATCTTGCCCAATCGCTTTGGCTGCTTCTTTCCAGAGATCCTCCCGATTCACCTGCTCCACCAGAGCTTTGGTATCGGTATCAGCAGGGAAATAGCCCCAACGGATATTTTCAGTCAGGAACCACAGTTCATGACTCTTAAAAGGATAAGAAGCCTCCTCGTTCCAATACTTCATGACATGGGGGCTGTTTTCCACAATTCTCCCCGTGCCATAGTCGAAGGTGCCCTGGGAACGACCCAAGATATCGGCCACAGGGATCCCGAACCAGCGCCGTTGCGCCAAGATTTGGCACATCTCCTCTTTGTTCTCCGGTTGATCACACCAGATTTGCGCCTCTTGGACTGCCTTCAATAGCGCTAAGGTGGCTTTGGGGTGAGCATCCACCCAGTCAGCCCGCATTCCCAAAGATTTTTCCGGGTGATTGTTCCACAGTTCGCCGGTGGTTAGAGCCGTGTACCCTTCTTTTTGGTTGACCAATTGAGCATTCCAGGGTTCGCCCACGCAGAAGGCTTCCATGGTTCTGGATTTCATGTTGGCCACCATTTGGGGGGGAGGCACCACAATCGTGGAGACATCGGTGTTGGGATCAATGCCCCCAGCCGCCAACCAGTAGCGCATCCACATATCATGGGTTCCCCCTGGAAAAGTCACCGCACATTTGGGCTCCCCACCGGCAGCCCGTATCTCGGCAAACTTGGCTTTGAGGGGGGAACTGTCTAGGCCAATCTCCAGCTCCCGATAGGTATTGGCAACGCTAATCCCCTGCCCGTTCACGTTCAAGCGGGCCAAGATGTACATGGGTACTGGCCGCCCATCCGTGACTTTCCCGGTGCTAATCAAGTAGGGCATCGGGGTAAGAATATGCGCCCCATCGATGCCACCGGCACCGGAGCCGAGCACCAGGTTGTCGCGGGTGGTGCCCCAAGAGGCTTGCTTTTCCACCTCCACATCCTTCATACCGTACTTTTCAAACAGCCCCTTTTCCTTGGCGATGATCAGGGGGGCTGCATCCGTTAGAGCAATGAACCCCAATTTGGCACGGGTGGTTTCTGGGGTATCCGCTTGGGCAATCCAGTAGCCACTACCCAAAGACTGAGACTGCGCCCGCGGGATCCCTGCCGTGACAGCCCCAGCTGTAAGAGCCGCTGCCCCGGCCAAAAATTGCCGACGCGATACTGCTGAAGAAGCATTGAACATGTTGAACATGATGAACTCCGAGATATTGAATAATGAAGATCAGGACAATTCAGCAGAGGACCCACTCAAGACACACCCAAGATGAACAGGAATTGAAAAGGGATAAACTCCCGTATTCCTACCCGATGGTCATGGAACAAGAAGAGGACTCAGCAACGGATGGAGGGTGACGAAGTTTGGCTCCGAAATGCTCGATCAGCAGCTCCACCAAGACTGGTTTCAGGTCTTCGCAAGGGATCCCTTTGCGCACACATTCACCGAGCTTGGCATCTTTACCCACTTCTCCCCCCATGTAGATATCCACTGCTTCAACGGGTTTGCCGTCTTTGCGAGCGGTTGTTCCCATCAGGCCGATCTCAGCCACCTGCGGTTGACCACAGGAGTTGGGGCAGCCGGTCCAGTGAATCCGCACCGGTTGCGGGATCTCCAGTTCCGCCTCCAGTTGCTCCATCAGGGCAACCGCTTGGTTTTTGGTCTCGATCAGGGCAAAGTTACAAAACTGATTGCCCGTACAAGACACCAACCCCCGCTGCAACGGGCCTGGATGAGGGGAAAACTTTTTCAACAGCGGCTCTTTTAACAAAGAAGCCACGCGAGAATCCGGCACATTGGGGATCAGCACGTTCTGCTCCACCGTCAGGCGCAATTCCCCGGAGCCGTATACCTCCGCCATGCGGGCCAGCTCCATCATCTCCAGGGCACTCAGCCGTCCCACCGGAACGTGAAGACCGACAAAGTTCAAACCCGGTTGCTTCTGAGCATGAACGCCGATCAGATCCCGCTTGTGCCAGAGCACTTCGTCTTTTTCCGCCGCTGTGGGCAAGGCATGGCCGATTTGACGTTCTAGGGTGGCCCGGAACTTTTCAATCCCCCATTCATCCACCAACCACATCAGCCGTGACTTTTGTCGGTTGGCCCGCAACCCGTGATCCCGATAGACCAGCAGCACTGCCTCACAGAGGGCAACCACATCCCGAGGATCCACCCAGACATCCAAGGGGATTGCCTCTGCGCAGCGACGAGCGGAGAAAAATCCCCCCACCAGCACGTTGAACCCCAGTTTGCCGTTTTTGAAGGCCGGGACAAAGGCCAGATCGTTAATCTCGGCATGAATGGAGTTGTCTCGGCAGCCAGCGATGGCAATGTTGAACTTACGGGGTAGGTTGCTAAAGGATTCATTCCCCTCACCGTTGTTGGTGATCATGTCTTGCACTTTGCGGGTGAGGCCGCGCACATCGATCAGCTCATCCGGATCGATACCCGCCAAGGGGGATCCCGTGATATTGCGCACATTATCCATGCCCGACTGCACGCTGGTCAGGCCAACCTCCTTCAAATAGCCGAGAATTTGGGGCATTTCTTCAATCGGGATCCCGCGCAGTTGCAGGTTTTGCCGGGTGGTGATGTCGGCAACCCCATCTGATCCGTAGGGGTGGATGATGGCCCCTAACATGCGCATTTGGCCACTGGTCAGGATCCCATTGGGGATGCGTAGCCGCAGCATGAATTGGCCCGGTGTACGCTTCCGAGAGAAGATCCCCAACCACTTGAGGCGATGATCCCGGTCGTCTTCAGGAATCTTCTCCCAGCCAAGGCGGGCAAACTCCTCCAATTCAGCCTTGACTGCCAAGCCATCCTTCTCGCTTTTAATGCGTTCAAATTGGTTCGCCATCGTCGCTGCCGTGGGTCAATGCACGCCACCTTAGCGATTACAAACCGTTAACTTTGGTATTCAGCGTTACGGTTTGTCACAGAGTATGCAGTTTTATCATTTTTAGCTTGCGCTTTACGCATGATTTGGATTAGGGCTTGCTGGTCAAGATTTCAAACGGCCCCAATTCCTTGGAGTTGAAGGGGTGGGTCAAGAACGATAGGGCCTTGACTGAAGCAAACGAGGGGGAACTCCCAACCCTTCTATGAGGGTCGAACTGGGTTCGGGTGAGATGGGATCACAATCGTACAAAGCGGTGCTGTAGCGGTAGGTGCGGGGTGGCCCACCATTTAGGCGAATGCCGCTGATCTCGAAGTTGTACTCTCGATTGGGCTGCACGGCTCCGACAGAGTAGGTGAGGGTTTCTAGGCCAAAAGCGGGATCCCCGACTCGAATATTGCTCACAGGAACGGGATCCCCGCTCAGAGCATCGGTGATGCGAACTTGTGCTTGACTGAGGTCGGAAACGCCCCCACGACTGGGCACAGAAAAAGACCAACGGTAGGCGGAAAGGGGCTGACTTGAAAATCCTTCCAGGCGGTAAAGGTAGCCATCTTTTTCTGGAAAGGCGATAAACTCCGGATCCGGCACCGATTCATCAAAGCCAAAGATCCAGTTGGCATTGGCCTGGGTCACCCGCCCAGCGCGTGGGTCGTAGACAATGGCGTAGGCTCCCTGGCTGTACTGAGGGTACAAATTCCAACGACGGTGCCCCACATCGACCACATTTTCTATTCCTGGCTCAGCAAAATAAATATCCACCTGACGGGCCAAAACTCGACCTGGGTCGGTGCCGTTCAATTCTAAAATCGGGCCAATGGCCAGGTTGCTCAAACGGGATCCCTCTTCTCCCGCCGCGGTAAAGCATCGCCAGGAAGGGGGAGGCTGGTGACTCAGGGCATCGTTGGCCACTTGCATCAGGGCTGCTTGCTGGGCTGCATCCAAAAATTCAGGATTGAGTTCCACTGGGGGCAACAGATGCAAAAGCCGCAAAAAGTTCAGCCGATCCATCATTTTCTGAGCAGCGGCTGGGGTCAGGCGACCGGGGTTACAGGTGGCAACCTCAGGTAACTCCGCATAAATTGGCCCAGAAAAGCTGCGAGTTTCCCGATCCAGTTGGCACAGAAGTTCAGCAATCGGGACTTCCCCAGCCGGGGGTGGCCCCACCAGAAAAGGGGATCCCTCCCCTCCCCCACAGGCAACCAGTAGGCAAAGGCAGAAGATCCCTGAGACAACAGATATCCAGATCCTAGCTAACAAGCGCAAAAACACACTGGCACTATTCGCTAACTGGTGTAGGGGTGATGCTGGGCGGGCTGACGGTGCTAGTGCCACCGCCATCGTCACAGGCGGACAAAAGCCCCAGACCCACGAGCAATACCAATGCAGCCAAGATCTTGCGAGTGACTTTGAGTTGTAATGGAGCCATCACAACAAACCTCCTAAGCTCTGCCGATTTGCCCCTGTTTTATCACTGGCTGAGTTTTCTTGCCGACCTGTGCCAGAGTTTCAGAGCATGGCACGGTCAAGAAATGCTCATCAAAATGGCAAGACAGACTACCGGTAGAAAGGGGATCCCCTCTAAAACTCTACCGATAGCGCAAAGACGGATCCCTGCAAAACCGATTACGTTTGAGCGAAATCTTGTCGGGTTTGAGCTGTTGAAGTATCAAGAGATTTCTTTCAAAGGAGAACCGCTGTAGGACGCCTCTGTGATGGAGGATCCCTGATAGGTACGGGTGGGAGGGGGAAACCCGCAGGCGCTGCCATCTTTGTGGATCACCTCATCTTCCCAAGGCAGGCGGTAGACTCCATTCACCAAATCCTGCATATAGGTGTAGGGGCAGTCTTGCGCTCCCCCTTTGACCGCCACATAGCCACGATGGCCAAACTGGTAAATGTTGTTTTCTACACCCCAATGAATGCGAGCTTCCCGCACCCAATCCGGGCGTACCTCGGCAGTAATAATCTCATCGGGGCGATGGGATCCCATCACCAAAGGGGTGCCATCAAAGTTACAAATCATGCCCTCACCCATCGAATCAAACGTGCCATCCGATCCACACATACAGACAGAAGCTGTGACCATCAAATTGCAAAACGCATTGGCCTGATTGGTGATCTGCCAGCTATGACGAATCGGAGCCGTGTATCCCGCTGTGCGCAACATAATCTCCGCCCCCTTGTAGGCACATTCCCGCGCCATTTCCGGAAACATGCCATCATGACAAATAATCAGGGCAATCTTGGAGCCATTGGGGCCATCACAGACGGGGATCCCTAAATTTCCCGGTTCCCAGGGTTCAACTGGGATCCAGGGATGTAACTTACGATAGTACAGTTGCAACTCCCCCTTATTGTCCAGAATAATGCCGCTGTTGTAGGGATTGCCGTGGGGGTTGTATTCCATAATTGAAAAACAGCCCCAAAGATCATGCTCTCGGCAGGCGGCACTGAAGGCAGCCACTTCCGGCCCATCCAACTTGCACATAATCTCAGGATTGGTATCCATCGACAGGCCGTGCAAAGCATACTCTGGAAAGACCACCAAATCCATGCTGGGCATATTGCGGCGGGCTTTCCCCACCATACTGACCACCTTTTGGGTTTGCGCCGCCAGATCATCAGGGGTAACGACATTCGGTAGCTGTAGTTGTACCAGTCCTAGTACAACGCCATTGGGGGTTTTATTGAGGCCACCAAGTCCGCTCATGATCAGAATCCTTTATCGAATGAAGATGGAATCGGTTAGG
This sequence comes from Thermostichus vulcanus str. 'Rupite', assembly GCF_022848905.1. Lineage (NCBI taxonomy): Bacteria > Bacillati > Cyanobacteriota > Cyanophyceae > Thermostichales > Thermostichaceae > Thermostichus > Thermostichus vulcanus. The sequence continues at coordinate 201,671 of NZ_JAFIRA010000001.1, read as the reverse complement.
TTACTTCCCGGTACCCAAAGCCCCAGGCATCCCCGCCAAAGTCCGCCGTGGAGAACTGGTGAGGATCATGATCCCCAAGGTCAGCACATAAGGCGCGGCATTCCACAGGTAGTAATTGGACTGTACACCCACCGACTGGAGGGCTGGCCCAATCGCCTGTGCACCCCCAAACAAGAAGGCCGCCAACAAACACTGCAACGGGTTCCACTTGGCAAAGATCACCAGAGCTACCGCCATCAAGCCCTGTCCACTGGAAATGCGCTCCGTCCAACTGCCGGGGTAGTATAGCGACAAATAAGCACCTCCCAAAGCGGCAAAGAAACTGCCCGCCATAATGCACAAGGCCCGTACCTTGGGCACCGAAATGGCCATAGCCCGTGCCGCATCCGGATTATCCCCAACAGCCCGCACAAATAGCCCCCAACGGGTGGCCCGAAAGAACCAGTGCATGGCAAAGGCGAGGAGGATCCCTAGCAACAGCAGTGGACTGAGTTTCAGGGCAGCACGAATAGCAGGATTACTGCTCCAATTGCCCAGCTCAAAAGCCGGTAACTGAGGCGCTACGGGTTGAATAAAAGGTTTACCCAAATAAAAGGCCATCCCACTGCCAAAAATAATCATGGCAATGCCCACCGCGACATCGTTAACTCGGGGTTGTTGAGCCAGAAAAGCGTGGATCCCACCCAAAACCAACCCAGCAAATCCAGCTACCAATACCCCTAACCATGGGGCCACTATGGTGCCAGCCGTATTTTGAGTCAGGAAGGAAATGGCATAGGCACTCATCGCCCCCATCAACAGGGATCCCTCCAAACCCAGGTTAATTTTGCCGCTCTTTTCGGTCAGGCATTCCCCCAAACTGACGAAGAGAAAAGGTGCGCTACCCCGCAGGGTTCCTGCCACCACCGCCAAAGGGACTCCCCACCATCCCAGCGCTTCTGTTGTCATCTGTCCAAATCTCCGAAGAAAAAGCGAACTATGAGATCAAAATCCGGCTGACTCCTGGGCTCAAGCAAGCAGTAGAAACCCAAAACGGATAAGTCTGATCACTCTAAAAGTTCATGGGCTTATGCTGCTATTCTCCGGCCTCCCGATCCCGGAAAAAGTCAAACCGCCCGTAAAGGGACTCACTGTAAAGGATCAGCAAAAAGACAATCCCCTGAAACACCAGCACGGTGGCATCCGGCAGATTGTGGGAGCGCTGCAAAATGCTGCCACTGGCCAGAATCCCCCCCAACAGGATGGCCATCACCACTGCCGCCGCTGGGTTTTGCCGAGCAATAAAAGCCACCAGAATGCCACTGTAGCCATAGCCCACACTCAAGGACTCATTGGCCCGCCCGTGTACAGCTGCCACCTCCACCATCCCTGCCAAGCCAGCACAGGATCCCGCCAAGAAGGTGATCAGCAACGTGAGTTTGCCCACGGCAATGCCCACCATCCGGGCCACCTTCGGATTACCTCCCACCGTCCGTACCGAAAAGCCCAACGTCGTGCGTTGAATCAAGATATAGGCAATCAGGCAGGCAACGATGCCGTACACCAAGCCAAAGTGAATGCGGGTACCAAACAGCCGACCCAGCATATTGGCCTCATCAATGGCAAAGCTGGAGGGCTTACTGAGGAAACTGGGATCCCGCAATGGCCCCCCGACCAAGTGGTTCATCAGGGCGATGGCGATGTAATTCATCAACAGGCTGCTGATGGTTTCGTTCACCCCCCGATAGTGGCGCAACGCACCCACCGCCATAATCCATAGGCCCCCCGCCACAATGCCCGCCAAAGCCATCAGGAACACCACCACCGCAGGGGGGAGGGATCCCGCCCAGAGTCCCATCGCCACAGCCGCGACTCCCCCCATGACCAGTGCCCCCTCATTGCCGATGATCACCAAACCCATGCGAGCAGGCAGGATCGTACACAGCGAGGCCAACATCAGGGGAGCGGCCCGTTGCAAGGTATTTTGCCAAGAGAACCAACTGCCAAAGGCGGCCCGGTAAATGGAGCCATAAACAGCGAAGGGGTTAGCCCCAGCCACTGCACAGAACAAACCAAAGATCACCAGCGAGGCCAACAAAGCCCCAAAGGGCAGCAGGATCGGCTCTAGGCTAGAACGCCAACGCAGAGGAGCCGAGGGTGAAACAGGAGAAGTGGTGGTTGCCATTAGCTGGAGGTGCTCCCGATGACGCCTTCCACTAGGTAATCCATGGATTCCAACTCAATCGCCCGCTGGCCATATTCCACCCCCGCAGGTATTACCTCTTTGCCGGTGTTGTCTTTGAGGGGGCCTTTATAAATCACCAATGATCCCGCTTGCAACTGAGCCAGAGCCGCTTCCCCAGCCTGTTTGGCTTCGTCACTGGCAGCGGATCCCCAGGGAGAGGTCTTGATGAATTTCTCCTTGATACCCCCCCGAATCAGGTGAGGGATCCCGCCGTTCATCAAGGTCTTGCCCGCCTGAATATCTTCAGCAAACTGGGTATACACACTCGTCCAGTCATACTCAGCACCCGTCAAATACCCATTGGGAGCCAAAGCTGCCTGACTGGTGTTGTGGCCACAGCTCATCAAGCCGCGTCGTTCTGCCGTTTCGATAACAATCTTGGGACTGTCCACATGGCAGGTGAGCACGTCAATTCCTTGGTCAGCCATGCTGTTGGCTGCTTCCGCCTCTTTAACCGGTAAGGCCCAATCTCCGGTAAAGATCAACTGAGTGGTGATGTCAGGGTTAACGCTCTTAGCCCCGAGCGTAAAGCTGTTGATGTTGCGCAGCACCAGGGGGATCGGCTTAGCCGCAATAAACCCAAGGCGGTTGCTCTTGGTCATAGAGCCGGCCAGCACGCCGTTGATGTAGTGACCTTCATCTAGGTAGCCAAAGTAGGTGCCGACATTTTCGGGGTGAACCCCTTCGATATAGAGGCCGCCCGCATGGAAGAATTGCACCTCTGGATATTCTCGCGCCACCTTCAGAACATGCGGATCGTAGTAACCGAAAGAGGTGGGGAAGAGCACCGTTGCCCCATCCTGCTCGATCATGGCCCGCATCGATTCTTCCACAGCCACCGTTTCCGGTACACTTTCTTCTTCGACGGTTTTCACCCAATCCAAACTTGATAAAGCGACATTGGCCTCCGCATGAGCTTGGTTCCAGCCGAAGTCATCTTTGGGACCCACGTAAATGAAGCCGATGGTGATCTCTTTGCTTTGGGCCTGGGCACGCCATAGCTGTGAAGTTAGGGTAAAAGCAGCGGCGGCAGCACCGGTACGAATAATCTGCCGGCGGGTATACAGATGGCGAAATGGGGACTGGCTCATCTTGGGCATCCTATGGGTGAAGGAACTTCCTACAGGGGGTTAAGGGCAGCGGAGGGTGTGCGATTCTGACATGGGTAGGGTGTGGTAAACCCGAATTTGCTGCTACTGGATTTAATGACCTCTATCCACAAGTTTTCGTAGCCTCAGCTACAATCTCTTAGGTTCAAGGCGCTGATGCTGCCCTTGTGTCAGCAGAAGACCCTTCTGCCCGCAAAGGTTCCCGTCTGCCCTCGTTCCCTGAGCTTTGAAACGATGAATTTTCATTTACGAGACGGTGTGGTTCTGGCTGGTCCAGATCTCATTCCCCATCATTGTTCTCACTTTGTGGTTGACCAAGATACGATTACCCGCATGGAACTGGGGGATCCGGTTCAAAGCTTGGAAAGAGGCTCTTGGGTGATCCTACCCGCCTTTACCAATAGCCACACCCACATGGGGGATAGCTGCCTGCCGGATGGGGCGACGGGCATGACTTTGGAAGAGGGATTTTTCCGGCCCCATGGCTACAAATATCGGGAACTGGCCAAACAGTCGCGACCACAGCATCTGGAGCACATCACCGCCCACCTCACCTACATGGCGGCTACTGGCACAATTCGGCACATTGACTTTCGAGAGCAGGGCGTTTATGGCTGTCACCTCCTCCGAGAAGCAGCAGCCCAGACGGGAATTCATTCGGTGATTCTGAGCCAATTCGACAGTGTGCCCTTTACAGCCGAGCAATTGCAGCAAAATCGGGATCCCTTAGGCGCGGGAGCTTATCAAGAATTGCAAGACATTCTGGCGGTGGCGGATGGCTTTTCCGAAAGCACCCTGAACGACCTGACAGAACCCGCATGGAAACAAATCCATCACCTCACCGAAGAGAGGGGCAAAATCCGGGCCATCCACTGCCTGGAAAACGAGGGCTATCGGCAGGTGAGTCTGGCCATCAGTGGACGGGGAGATTTGGAGCGAGCGCTCGATTTTTACCATCCCCATTTGGTGATCCACGCCACGGTAGCCAATGCGGCTGAGATTCAATTGCTCTCGGAGCATCGCGTCAATGTGGCTCTGAACCCTCGCGCCAACGCCAACTTGGGCCTGCCTCTGCCGCCCATTGCCCCACTACTGGAAAGCCAAGCCAACCTCTTGCTGGGCACCGATAATGGACTTTTGAATAGCCCTAACCTCTTAGCCGAACTGGACTTCACCTACAAAGTGGCCAAAAGCCAATTTGGAGATGCGGTGCGCCCCCAGCCGGTGGAGATCCTGAAAATGGTCACCAGTAATATCCAAGGGTTGCGGCCCCTACTGGGATCCGATGTGTATGGCTACCTGGAGATGGGGTTGCCCGCCGATTTGGTGGTGCTAGATTTCACACGGCCCCATTTACGGGCCAGTCGGCATGTGATTGCGTCTATCCTGACCCGGGTCACCCCGGCTGATGTGTTGATGACGATGCGACAGGGAAAGGTTCTCTGGGGTGAACTTAGCCTCTGAGCAGACCTGGGATCCAGCCTCAAAGTTGCGATGTGCCCAGATGGGGAGCCTCTAGCGATCTTCAGTGATCTTCTCTCTTCTCGTTCTTATTCTGTTACCGGCAGGGATCCCCAATCCGTTGAAAAGTTCATCGCTACTTGCGTGAGTCGCAGCGTTTCCGCCTGCAATTGGGCTGGACTGGCCAAGGGATAGGCCAAATGTTGCAAAACTGGTGGATCGGGATTCAAGGGATCCTTTATGTCCAACCAATCCAACTGCCGCGGCGAATCCGGTTGACGTTGTTGCAAAGTCAGCCACGGCTGAACATGCGGCCAAAGGCGCGGGGGGAGGGCCTTGGCTTGGCCGGGAACTGCCGCATCAAAGCAAATCAGGTGATCCGATTTCCACAGGTTGCAAGACTGACACAACGGTTGCAGGTTGGCGGTGGTGTTGGGGCCACCCCAGCTAATCGGGATTATGTGATCTTGGGCAGGAAGGGATCCTACTTGGGGCCAAGGCTTGCCACAACAGGGACAGCAAGGGTACCAACGCAAAAGTTGCCAGAATTCTCTTGCCGCAATCTGCCCGGTCAGGTCGTAACTGCCCCGCTTTTCTTTGGCGCGAGTGGCCCGCTGTTTTTGTCGTTGTCGGGCGGCACAAGTAGGGCAGGGATCCGGCTGGAACAAAAACAGATCCCCACACTCAGGACACCGATAAAAGCCCGACATCGTGCTCGAGTTCTCGCCAGTTCCAGTTAGAGCGCCTGCTTAGCTTGCTCCAGAGTCTGCTCGAACACCTGCAGTGGCTGTGCCCCTGAGAAGGAAAAGCCGTTGAGAGAGAAGTAGGGAGTACCCGTAATGCCCAACTGGGAGGCCATGTCAATGTCCCGCTGAATAGAGCGCTCCGCCGCCCGACTGCGTCGATCCCGATTGAATTTCTCCACATTCAGGCCCAACTTTTCGGCAGTGGCCACATAAAATCCATCTCCGAGCTGCGACTGGTTGGCAAACAGCTCATCGTGGAACTCCCAGAACTTCCCTTGGCGTTGGGCAGCCCAAGCGGCACGAGCAGCAGGCATAGCCTCTGGGTGAATGCTGGTCAAGGGCAGGTGCTTGTACACCAAGGTCACGTCATCGCCATGATCCGCCATGAACTGCTTAAGAGTGTCGTGGGCGCGGGCGCAGAAGGGACATTGAAAGTCGGAAAATTCCACCAACACCAACTTCAAAGAGTCGGAACCCATGCGGGGAGAATCCCCAATGACAGCGCGAGGATTGTCCCGCAACTGACGGCCAAATTCTTCCGAGAGCTGCTGCTGTTGTCGCTGCTGTTCTTCGTACTGCCGCTGCTGATACTCCTGTACGGCCTCAAGAATCACCTTGGGGTTGTTGCGGATGATCTGCAAAACCTGTTCTTCCAAATCCGCCGGGCTGGCTACTGCCGCCGGCAGGAAGGGTTGCACTCCACTTCCCAACCAGAGCAAGCAGGCTAAACCGCACAAAAAGCCGACCTTGGCCAAGTTTTGCCCCCAAGCCCGAGAAACCTTTGAAAGCCAATTCATTGCAGAAAACCCAATGGAGAACATGCGTAGGCTCATAGCAGCCGAACCTAGCCTACTGCCAGATCCCACCTGCGTCCATTCACTCCTTTGGGGGGATTCAAGAATTGGTGGCCTGTAAAAGCTGCTCTTTGATGCGCTGGAGCTGGCTAGCCCACCGGGGATCCGGCCCGGAAGCACTGCCTACCTCTGCGGTGGCACTGGCGCCACTTCCACCTTTGCCGCCGCGGTTGCGCTGTTTTTTGCTGGGTGCGCGACTTTCTCCAGACTTCTCTCCAGATTCCTTGGCTTCGTGAGCAGCACTGGCGGCGCTAGAGTCCGTCTCTTCCCCCTTATCTCGCGGTTGGGCAATCTCAATGCGCAGGTTGGCATCACCAAAGCTATGGCCATTGAATTTTTCGATGTACTGTTCCGCTTGCTCCTGCGTGTTCACTGTTACAAAGCCGAAGCCGCGACATTTGCCTGTCTTGCGATCTCGAATCACCTTGGTGGAGATCACCTCACCCGCCGAGGTAAAGAGCTCCTCCAATGCCTGACGATCCACCTCTTCCGGTAGATTCCCGACATACAGACGAACAGACATGATGCAGTGAAGCTCCCTATCGAAGTAACGACAAGTTGAACAACCAAGATGCCGAGTTCAAAGGAATCCAGCCCCGAAAAGCAAGACATCTAGAACCCAGAGATTATTTTTACATCCCAGCGTGACGCAAACGACAATCTTCGCAAATCATAAAGTCATTCTTTAATTTACCTCAACTTTGAGACCGAAAGGAGGTGGGACAACTTGGTTATCGGTTGTGTTACCAACTTTGAACAATTAATACACAATCCCACCGTGCACCCATTCTTTATCCCATTCCTTCACCGGTAGGGTGCTCCTGACAGACTTTCACTCCACTGCGGCACCCAAGTTTACAGCCCTTGTATTTTATCCCAATCTCAGCCGTGGGTGGATTCAAGCCGGATGAATCGGGATCCCGTTTTGGAGCTGTTTAGGCTAAGCCGGTGCTGTTCAGTTGATCCCGATGCTGAAAGGGACGGGCCTGAGGGCCTGTGTAGTCTGCAACCCGTTGCCCCTTCCCCCGCAACTGGTAGCGATAGGTCACCAACCCTTCCAATCCAACCGGCCCTCGCGGTGGCATTTTTTGGGTGCTAATACCCACCTCTGCTCCTAGTCCATAGCGGAACCCATCGGCAAAACGAGTGGAGGCATTGTGAAACACCCCAGCTGCATCCACTTCATCCAAAAAACGCTGGGCTGCTTCAGTATCCTCCGTTACAATCGCCTCGGTGTGCCGGGATCCGTACTGCTGAATATGAGCAATGGCCCCATCGAGAGAGTCCACCACCTTCATCGAGAGGATCAAATCCGCGTACTCGGTGCTCCAGTCCTCTTCGGTAGTCGGGATCAAATCCGGCACCCACTCCCGACAAAGGGGATCCCCCCGCAACTCCACCCCCTTCTGGCGCAGGGCAACAGCCACCGCTGGCAGGAACTGGGGCGCCACCTCCTGGTGAATCAACAGGGTTTCAATCGCATTACAGGCGGCAGGATACTGGGTTTTGCTATCCACGGCCAAATCCAGCGCCATGTCTAAATTGGCTGCCCGATCCACGTACAGATGACAAATTCCATCCGCATGACCCAGGACCGGAATGCGGGTGTTGTCCATGACGTAGCGCACAAAGGCATTGGATCCGCGGGGAATAATCAGATCCACCAGCCCCTCCAGTTGCAGCAGGGCTTTAATCTCTTCGCGGCTGGTGAGCAGTTGCAGGGATCCCTCTGGAAACTCCGGGATCCTCCTCAACCCTTGCTGGATCGCCGCCATCAATGCTTGACAGGAGAGCAGCGCCTCGGATCCCCCCTTGAGCAAAACGCTGTTGCCCGTTTTCACCGCCAAAGCCGCAATTTGCACCAACGCATCGGGCCGCGACTCGAAGATCACCCCCAAAACTCCCAGTGGATAGGTGCGCCGCTCCAGGATCAGGCCCTCATCCAACTGGCGGATCAGCAGCGGCCGCCCTACCGGATCCCCCAGGCGAATCACCTCTCGAACACCAGCTACCATCCCGGTCAGCTTATCGGCATCCAACTTCAGGCGAGCATAGGCCGCTGGCGACAAACTCCCCGTCTTCACCATCTCCTCGGCTCGGGCCAGATCCGCTTGATTGGCTGCCAGAATGGCGTCCTTATCCTGCAGCAGGGCAGTGGCGATCGCCTCTAACGCCGCATTTTTGCTGGCGGTCGATAGAGTAGCCGTCCGTTGGGCAGCAGCGCGGGCCAAACGAGCCTGTTGGGCAAGGGGAGGTGTAGAGGCGGTTGCCGAGGGGTTGGGGCGATCGGTGGCAAGGGTCATTGGGATGGGGCAGGAAAGGGTAACGGTGAAAGAGTTGTCTTGAATGTGATCCGGAAAGCACCCTTGGGCGGATCCCTATGCTAGGTTGGGCAAAGTCAGGCTGTGTCATTTGCAGCCTACCAAATTTGCATCCCATTCGTTGCGGCAATGGAATCCTTTTCTGTTTGTCCGTCTCGGTTCCGGGATGAAGACTTTAGGAAAACCCTGACTCCCCCAGTATCCAGCCTTAGCCTTTAGCACCGTGTCTTCCAGGAGAGCCGAATGAGAAAGCGTGGGTTTGTGGTCAGTGCAACAGCTGCTGTAGTGACGGCGGTATCCCTTGTTGGTGTGCAACTGTCCATGCCCGGTTGGGCTGGGTTTCGCAGTGACCCGAAAGAGGTGGTGGACGAAGTTTGGCAAATCGTCAATCGGGAGTTTGTTGACCCTTCTTTCAATGCTCTGGATTGGGAAGCCGTTCGGCTCGATCTGCTGAGCCGGGAGTATGCCACTCGAGAAGATGCCTATGCCGCTATTCGTGAGGCGCTGAAGGGTCTGAATGACCCCTACACCCGCTTTTTGGATCCCGATCAGTTTGCCAGCATGCAGATTGACACCTCTGGCGAACTCACTGGAGTTGGGATCACGCTGGGCATGGATCAAGAGACGAATGAGTTGGTGGTGGTCTCCCCCATTGAAGGCTCGCCTGCCGACCGAGCCGGGATCAAGTCCAAAGATGTGATTGTCCGCATTGACGATCAATCCACTGAGGGCATGGACACCAACGCCGCCGTCAGCTTGATTCGGGGTGAGCCGGGATCCCGGGTACGCCTGACGATCCGCCGCGAAGGGGAAGGGCTGAAGGTTTTTGACCTCGTGCGGGAGAAAATCGAGCTGGCCACCGTGCGCTACGAAATTCACGAAGAAAACGGCCTGCCCATTGGTTATATCCGCCTGACCCAGTTTTCCGGCAATGCCGCCGAGAAGATGCGCCAAGCCATCCGCGACATGGAAAAGCAAGGGGTGGTGGCTTATGTACTGGATCTGCGGGCCAACCCGGGTGGGCTGCTTTACTCCAGTGCCGAGATCGCCCGGATGTGGATTGAACGGGGGGGGATTGTCTCGACGGTGAATCGGCAAGGGGAACAGGATCGCTTCAATGCCAACAACACGGCTCTCACCGACAAACCATTAGCTGTTTTGGTGGATGGGGGTTCCGCCAGCGCCAGTGAGATTTTATCCGGTGCCCTGCAAGACAATCGTCGCGCTGTCATCATTGGTACCCCAACTTTTGGCAAGGGGCTGGTGCAGTCGGTGCATCCCCTCTCGGATGGGTCGGGATTGGCGGTCACCATTGCCCGCTATCGCACTCCCAACGGCACCGATATCGACCACAAAGGCATTACCCCTGACATTTTGGTGGAGCTTTCGGAGGAGGATCTCAATCGCCTCAGCCAAAATCGGGAACTGGTGGCCACTCTGGCCGACCCGCAATATGCTGCTGCCATTGAGGCACTAAGGCCGCAAATTTTAGCACGTCAACAACAGGCTAAGGAGACCGTTCGCTCCTCCTCTCTGTAGCGGTTAAAGATTCCCTGTTACGGGTAGTACAAGTGGCAGAAATTGCTGGGATTCGAGCGGCTCTTTATATTAAATCTCTATTGAGCTGTTGTTGGGAAAAAGCCGAGACCATTGTGAACTCTCGGTAGAATTCGCCGGGATCCCGGCAATCCATTATCCGTTTCATGACCCGTTGCATTTTCAGGGTTACTAGCTTCTAAGAATCGACGCTCTAAATTTATAGCTTCTCCCTCTAGCACTAATGTAGAAGAATTGCCTCCATCCAAATTCAAGGCATGCCGGCAGCCCAACTGCTGCATCAACTGGGCCATCTCTAGCAGGGTGAGCCCTTGGCTTTCCTGAGCATTGCCTGCGGTGACCCACAGCAGATGTCCGCTGTCCAGCTGGCCAATGGCGCTACGAGCTGCTCGCTGAGCGCGAAAGGTAGGTTGAAACCGCTCCAGTTCGGCATCCAACACCACCTGCCCATCCAAGAGCAACAAAGGCCCGGCCCCCAGGAGATGAGGATAGGCTTCCAGCTCTGGCGGATCCACAGTCAAGTGAAGGCTGAGACGATCTCCGACAACCAGTTTTTGGGCTTCCAGGGATCCCTCTAACTCCCGTGCCGCCAATACATAGCCCCCCACCGGAATCGGCACACTGACACTGCTTGCCAAACCTGCGGAAAGAATGGCCTGTACCCGGTCTGCTTGCACCAGCAGAAGGGTTTCGTTGTCGGTTTGCGTCGTGTAAATGGATCCCCAGTCGGGGGTGAATTGCGAGATTCCAGCGACGATATAGCCTGTGTTGATGCCCATGAGCGGGATGCGATCTCCAATCCCATTGCGCAGTTCGGCTTGCATCCGTAGCCGTCCGAAGCGTACCGATCCCTGATCCGACCAAGCCACAACACCACGGCCCAAAATTGGGCTGGAGATCCAGCGGCCATCCAAGCGAATCGCCCCCAGCGGCTGACGGGTATTGCGGTTAAAAAAGCCCCCGTTAATGGCGGCTAAGGCTCCTCGTTCGCGGGCGAAGGAGGTCAATTCTCCTAGACCCACCAACCCCGTTGGCTCAGCCCAAATCGGGCGCAGGCGACCGGCAGATGGCGAAAGGGTCAAAATAGAAACTGGGATCCGATTCCCCCCAACCCAAGTTTCTTCCTGATACACATGGATCCCTTGCACTGTGCGTACAGGGATCATCTGAGCTTGAGCGGCAAGACTGTGGAGGAGGGATAGAAGACCAACAGCTACGCCGACCACTCCCCGGCGGATAGCTTGCATTCTTGGCTTTGTTTTCAGCATATCTTTGCCTCCCTGCCTTAGGGTAGACCTAGATCCGGGGTGGATCCCTGCGCAAAAGCTTACGAAAACCAGCGTAAAGCCCCCGGTTTCTAACCGGGGGATATAAGCGCACAGGCTGAATTGATTCAGCCGTGGTGTGGGTCGTTGATGTATTCCAACACCTTTCCAACCGAATGCCGATAATGCTTGTACTCTGTCATGTAGATAACGGCGAAGCATCTACAGGAATAGTACAATAGCCCCCATGAAACGGGTCACCACCACACTCAAGCTCAAGTTTCTTGATCTCAACGCGGTCAAAGCAGAGATGTTTGCCCAGACGGTTTGGGCGACAACCGCACTGGCAAACGAACTGCTCCGCATCAGTCCAAAGGAACGAAAAGCATTAACAACCGCCAAAGTGGTGACACCCCTCAAGTCGGCCCTCTCCAACCAGGTGATTCGTGTCCTGAAGGGGAAAGCCGGCCAGCGGGTCAAGCACTTCAAAGTATTCTGGCCAGAGGTCAACAACCAAAACTGGAAGCTGCACAAAGTAGGCAGCACCTACTCAGTGAGTTTTCCCACAATTCAGGGTGACAAGCGGGTTCCCCTTGAGGTTAGCAGTTCCTACTATGCCGAGCGTCTTGAGCGCATCCTGGCCGAACAGGATTGTGAACGGGGAACCTTGAAGCTGATGCAAATACGCGGGGCTTGGTATGCCGTTCTATCTATCACTTGGGAAGTTCCCGAAGTGAAGAGTACGGAGCGGTTAGGTGTTGACCGGGGGCAGAACCGTTTGGCAGTAGCGGCCACCCGTTGGGGTCGAGCGGTGTTTTTTGGCGGTGGGGAGATAGCCCACCGTCGTCGTCGTTTCCAGAAGCGTCGTGCCCAGTTGCAACAGGCGGGTAAATACCGAGCACTCAAGCGACTGGAGCGCAAAGAAGCCCGGTGGATGAGGGCAGTCAACCACACCGTGAGCCGCCGCATTGTGCGGTTTGCCAAGGCGGTAAATGCGGATGTGTGGATGGAAGACCTCTCGGGTATCCGCCAATCCAGACAGAGTCGAAAGGCGCGTTCGGATGCCGGTAAGTCACGGCACACCTGGTCGTACTACGACTTGGAGTGGAAGGTTGCCTACAAGCTGGAGCTGGCAGGTAGGACGCTGCATAAACGTCCTGCTGCCTACACATCCAAAACCGACCATAGGACAGGATTGATCTGCTCCGCAGGGCCGGAGGCCATTGGGAAAAGGAGTGGGCATCTGTTCACTGGGCAGGACGGGTATTGCTGTGATGCCGACTGGAACGCGGCTATGAACCTAGCCCAGTGGGACGGATTCTCATGTCCTCTGAGTCTAAAAGAAGCCATATCTGTAATGGGTGCGGTCGGCTCAGGGGATGGGGTAGTTGGCAATCCCCTGAACTCCATGAATACTCCACAGCTTCAAGCTGTGGGGGGCTAGAAGGGAGAATCCCCCGGTTTCTAACCGGGGGAGTGTCAACAAACCCGCGTTCACTTTTGGGGGGGCGCAGCCTGCCGTAGGCATTTTGCTACGCAACGCTAATGCTACGCGACACGCGACTGCGGAGCATTAAAGGGCTGTAAGCTCAGAATGCTGGCTTCCCTCTCTCCTCAAATCCCTGAAACTACCGCGTCACACGCTGCTCAGAAGCTTTCATCCAACTTTCGTCAGTCAACCAGCCAGAGAACATTGTCCTGGGAATGCCGGATCCCATCCAAAGAACTGCCGCACAAGGGATCCCCGTAATCCGGTAGGATCAAAGACGTTAAGCTCAAGCCTCCAGGAGAATCTGCTGTGACGCTGACGGTTCGTGTGATCACCCCTGACCGCACTGTTTGGGATGCCCCTAGCGAGGAAGTGATCCTCCCGGCCACCTCAGGTCAACTGGGCATACTGACCGGGCATGCCCCCCTTTTAACCGCCATCGGCAATGGAGTGATGCGGGTTAGGGCCGGAGGCAAATGGTCTGCTATCGCGGTGATGGGTGGCTTTGCTGAAGTCGAGAATAACGAAGTAACCATCCTGGTGAATCGAGCCGAGATGGGTGACAAAGTGGATAAAGCAGCAGCCCAAGCCGTTTTGAGTGAAGCCAGCAGGGTACTCAGCAGCAGCAACGACAAGCAGGAACGCTTGCAAGCCAAGTTGGATCAGCAACGGGCCACCGCCTTAATCCAAGCCGCTGAAATGGGCAGCAAGAGTTAGAGGTTTGACCCGACCTACTCCCTCTGACTGAGGGATCCCGATGGCCAAAAGCCGGCCAAAAAGCAGAGGAGCTAGCGATTAGCTCCTCGGTCGGCCACTAAATTGAGTATTGAAATGAGTATGGATTGAAGTCTTAAATTAGGAGTTTGACCACAGATCCAGCCAGCGATATCCAGTACAATTGACCCAGGTTCATGTCTTTCCCGGTAAGGTACCCCAAGGGTTTTGTCTAGCTTTGTTGCTACAAACCTGACAAACCCTGCTTGAGGTCGGAAAAGACTGCCTTGAGAAGCCTAGCTAAGCTGACCTACGCGGCAAGTCTCAAATAAGTCTCATCCCGCCTCAAACCGGAGTGCTTCAGGATCCACGTAGTAGCAGCGGGCATTGTCAACACAAATCAAGGCCCAGCCATTCTGGTCAGCATCGATCAAGGTGTATTCAGATTGAGGGACGAAATGACCCTGGTGATTCCGGGTGTCGCCCTTGAGCCAAACGGTTTGACGGTTCATCTTAAAGTTCCTCCAATCTGGGGTCAAAAAAAGGTGAGACTCAAAATAGGAACGGCAATGCAACACAATAAGTGCGATGGCCATTAAACGTTTCGCATCCACTCAAAAGCCCAGTAAAAAGAGGCTTGAGAAGCGATGAAACCCAATCCCTAACTGTGATTTGATCCCATCCTGCGATTTGGTAAGAGAAGTCTAGCACCCACCTCATGAGGATCCTGTTAAGAGTTGTAGGCTGCTGTAACAGCTCCTAGCTTTTCCTAAAGTCTTGTTGCAGGATAGTCCTCAGAGCTGCTTAATCTTCTTCAAAAAGCCAGCGGTAGATCTTGCTCAAGTGGGGCCAGGTAGGGCGGCGATTTTCCCCTTCCGCCAAATTGGATTTGATGCCATCGATCTGCTCGGGATCCCGCACCAGGATTTGTTTGATGGTGTCTACCTGTTGGCGCACCCCTGTTTTTTTCAGTTCCAGCATGGCCAGGGTCAAATTGACGCGGGGCTGAGCATCCACTGGATCTAGCTTGACGGCGGTTTGCGAGGCTTTCAGGGCTTTTTCTGCCTGTCCTTCCAGCAGGTACAACCACGACAAACAGGTCCAGGCGGCAGCAGCTTTCGGGGAGCTCTTACAGATGGACTCGAAGGAGGGAATCAGCGACCTGGCAGCTTCCCCGGATTCGTAGCGCCGAATACCTTGCTGAAATAATTCTTCAATTTCTTCGCTCATATCCCTAGATCACGCACAATAACGTATTGACAAAATCGACAAATCATGCATCTAGCTGTATTTTTGCCTGCTCGCTCATCTGTTGTAGCGCACTGCGGCCAGGCACAGGGATCCCGTCTTGTTCGGCTAGCCAAAGCCAATATTCTATATTCCCCGCAGGGCCGGTAATCGGGGACCACGTATAGCCCTGCAGATGCCAACCTTGGGCCAAGGCCGACTGAATTACCGCCTCGATCACCTGGGCATGAATGGCGGGATCCCGGACTACCCCTTTTTTGCCTACCTGTTCCCGACCCGCCTCGAATTGTGGCTTTACCAACAGGAGCGCCTCGCGGGGCGAACGCAGTAGGTTCCACAGCGGATCCAGCACCTTGGCCAAGGCAATAAAGGACAGATCCACCACTGCCAGATCCGGCCAGTTCTCGTGGGGCAACTCCGTCCCGTAGAGATCCACCGATTGAAGATAACGAAGATTAACCCGCTCTTTGAGGATCACCCGAGCATCGGTACGCAAAGACCAGGCCAACTGTCCATAGCCGACATCCACACCATAGACCTGTTTGGCTCCCCGTTGCAGTAGGCAATCCGTAAAGCCGCCGGTGGAAATGCCAGCATCCAAACAAATGCGATCTTGCACCTGTACCGGAAACTTCTCCAGCGCCCCCTGCAGTTTCTCGCCCCCCCGCGACACAAACGCTGGCTTGGACTGGATCTGCACCGTGGGATCCCCATTCACCCAAGCGCCGGTTTTCTCGGCCCGCATTCCATTTAAGAACACTTCTCCCGCCAGAATGGAACGCTGCGCCTGCTGCCGGGAAGCAAAGTAACCCCGTTCCACCAGCCAACTGTCTAGGCGAACCCGATTTGCCACGCTCAAGAGGCCGAACAACGACAGCGGGATCCCGCACGGATTGCAATTTCCCATGTCCCCTATCCTAACGAAGGGGCTGTCTTTCCAGAGATCAGGAGCCAGGGATCAAGCTCAGGCAGAGTTTAGCGAACTAGGCGGGAAGCCCCGCGCTCTACCGTTGGCGCAGCCTGCCCGCATAGGTGTTCGCGTCGCGTGCCGTAGGCATAGCGTCGGGATGAGAGCCGCGCTTGCTGAGCGGGGTTCAATGCCCCCGAAGCAAGCAACAATCTCTGCTACTCGTCCGGGGTGTCTTGGTTTTCGATGTACTTCCGTAGCACCGATACCGTGACACCTCCACACGATGCAATGAAATACGACTCATTCCAAAGCACATTTTTCCAGTAGACCTGCTCCACTTCATCGACAAACTCAGAGCGGATTCTCCGGCTGGTGACGGACTTCAGATTGTTCACAAATTTGGGTATCTCCATCTGAGGCAGATATTGAAACAGAAGGTGGATGTGATTTTCTTCCCCGTTAAACTCAATCAGCTTGCAATTCCACTTCTCGCAAAGATCGTCCATGATTTCTCCCAGTCGGGCGAGCATTGCAGCAGTCAAGACATTCCGCCGATACTTGGTTGTCAGCACCAAATGAGCCTTCATGTCTGATACCGCCCTGCCACTTGATACAAAGTCTTTTTTCATGTCAGTGTATGCAGCTTATGCTACACTCACTATGTGAGATTAGCCTATCAATACAAGCTACTGCCATCCGCTCTACAGCTTGCCACGATGAATCGTTGGCTTGATATGCTGCGTCACCAGTACAACTGGATGCTGGCAGATCGCTTTGATTGGTGGGAGATGAATCGGTGTCTGGTGAATGCCTGTCCTTTGATTTGCAGCATTGCTGAACCCAGAGAGCAGCCTGAATACTATGGACAGAAACGCTCCCTGGTGACTCTGAAGCAGGATAGACCCTGGTATAAAGAGATTCACTCTCAAGTACTGCAAGACATGGTGAAGCGGGTCAAACTTGCCTTTGACCGCTATATCAAAGGGGACTGCAACGGCAAAAGATCAGGCAAGCCTCGTTTCAAGGGTGTCAATCGGTATCGTTCTTTCACCTATCCTCAAGCTTCGATTGATTGGATTGATGGCAACAAAATCGAACTACCCAAAATCGGAGCGGTGAAAGTTGTGTGGCATCGTCCACTGCCTGACGGATTTGAAGTTAAAAGCGCAATTTTGAGCCGGAAAGCCGACGGCTGGTACATCACGCTGTCATTGCAAGATGACTCAGTTCCTGAACAAACGATTGATGTTGATCCGAACTGGGACAATTCAATCGGCGTGGATATGGGGCTAGAGCATTTTGCAGCAGACTCAGAAGGCGAATTAATTGACTATCCTCGTTTTCTGAGACAGGCAGAATCAAAGCTTGCTAAGTTGCAGCAAAAGCGCGATGCCCGTTCTAAAAGCAGCATCGCCCGAAAGAAACTGAATCGAAGAATTGCGAGATTACACCAGAAGATTGCAAGACAGCGATATCAGTTTCACTGCGAGACGGCTAATCAATTGCTCAATAAAGCTGACGTCATCTTTGTGGAAGATCTCAGCGTCAGCAACATGACAAAGCGGTGTAAGCCGAAGCAGGATGAGAATGGGACGTTTCTACCCAATGCACAGGCGGCAAAATCGGGGCTGAACAAGTCCTTTGCTGATGCCGGAATCAGTCAGTTTGTGAACCAGATTCTACCTTTCAAGGCTGAGAGAGCCGGAAAGAGAACAATCAAGGTTGATCCAACTGGCACAAGTCAGCATTGCTGTGTTTGCCTGAACCGTGTCCCGAAAGAGTTGTCAGATCGCTGGCACTCTTGCCCAGAATGCGGAGCAGAAATGCCACGCGATACAAATTCTGGGATATTGATCAAAAAAGTGGGGTTGGGCATCGCCTCACTCAAAAAAGCTCGAAGGGCTATGGCTCAGAGAGAAGCCCGCGCTCTATGCGAAGCATGAGCGCCGGGAGTATGTCACCCGAAGCGTCCGCTCACATATTCCTCGGTTTCCCGATGGGCCGGGGAATTAAAGATCTTTTCCGTGCGGTTAAATTCCACCAAACGCCCGTAGCGGACTCCATTGTCATCAATCTCGGTATTGTAGAACGCCGTAAAGTCAGATACCCGTGCCGCCTGCTGCATGTTGTGGGTGACGATGATGATCGTGTAGCGGCGGCCCAGCTCCTTCAACAGCTCCTCAATGCGCAAAGTGGAAATGGGATCCAATGAAGCGCAAGGCTCATCCATCAGGATCACCTCCGGCTGGATGGCCAGGGTACGGGCAATACAAAGACGCTGCTGTTGACCCCCTGAAAGAGAAAGCCCACTCATTTTCAGCTTGTCCTTTACCTCATCCCAAAGGGCAGCTTGGCGGAGGGTGCGCTCCACCAGCTCATCCAAATCCCCCTGGTAGCCATTGATGCGCGGCCCAAAGGCAATGTTGTCGTAAATCGATTTGGGAAAGGGGTTGGGCTTTTGAAACACCAAGCCAATCCGCCGCCGTACCTCAGAAGGATCCACCTCCGGATCATAGATGTTTTGTTGGTGGAAAATCACGGATCCCTCAACTCTCGCTGAAGGGATCAAGTCATTCATGCGGTTAAAACAACGTAGAAGGGTGCTTTTGCCACAGCCGGAAGGGCCGATAAACGCCGTGATTTGATTTTTGGGGATCTTCAGGGAAACGTGGCGCACCGCCAGATGAGATCCATAATAGACACTCACCTCCTTCGTCTCCATTTCAACCACCAAACGGTCAGGCTTTTTCTGAGAATCAGAGGTATGGGAAGAGCGAGAGTGCATGGGCAGTACCTGGAATTAAGAGCAGAGCAACTTGAACACAACCAGCAGCAAGGATTCAAAGATTCACAGCAGGATCCCGCTCAGATAGAGATGTTTTCTTCTCGCCGACTGAGTAACACACGGAAGGTGACGGTGGTGATCAGAACCAGTATCACCAAAGCCAAGGCTCCTCCCCAGGCGATCTTCTGCTGATTCTCGAAAGGAACAATGGCAAAGTTGTAGATCAGCACCGCCAGCGAGGCCACCGGCCTGAGCAAGCCACTTGGCCACAAAAAGCTAAATAGAGCCGTAAAAATCAATGGCGCGGTCTCTCCCGCTGCTCGGGAAACAGCCAGAGTCACCCCCGTCAAGATCACCGGCAGAGCTGCCGGCAAAATTACCCGAAACACCGTCTGTACTCTCGAAGCCCCCAAGGCATAGGCAGCATCCCGCACGTCCCTAGGCACCAAACGTAGGGCCTCTTCGCAAGAAAGGATGATGATCGGCAGAGTTAACACCGAGAGGGCCACCCCTCCCGAAAGGGCGGAGAACGTTTTTGTGGTCAACACCAGCACCCCATAAGCAAACACCCCAGCAATGATAGAAGGCACCCCCGTCAACACCTTGATAATGAAGCGCAACGCTGAGGCCGTAGAGCTATTTTGGCCAAATTCGGAGAGGTAAATAGCGGCCAGCAACCCAATGGGAAAGCTAATCGAAATGGCGATTGTCACCACGATAAGTGTCCCCAGCACTGCATTACCAAAGCCACCCACTTGATCTCCAGGAGGAGGGGGTAATTGGGTGAAGCTCTGCCAGTTGAAGCGTTCAATGCCATTGATGAACACATAGTAGAGAATCAAGCCCAAAACAAAAATAGCAAAGAGACTGGAAATGAAAGTTAGAGCCGTCATTCCCCAGTCAAGCAGCACCCGTTGGGAACGAGCCTTGCGCTTAAACAGGTTGGTCTTGGCGGCCACCTGGGTTGCCATAGTTCTTTACTCCTGAGAAGCCGTCAGAGCTAACTTGACGCGGCGCACCATCCACTCGGCCACGATATTGACCAACAAAGTAACCACCAACAAAATCAAAGCAGCATACATCAAAGCAGAGATCTGCTGGTCGCTGGCCTCCCCAAACTCGTTCGCCAATAGAGCAGGGATGTTGCTGGCCGGAGCAAGGATAGAAATGTTGATACTGCGGGAGTTGCCGATCAACATGGCCACCGCCATCGTCTCTCCCATGGCACGGCCTAGACCCAGCACCACCGCCCCCAACATACCCCCAATGGCTGCTGGCAAAACCACCCCGAAGATCGCCTCCCAACGGGTTGCCCCCATGGAGTAGGCAGCTGCCCTTAGTTCTGGAGGTACCGCCACCAACACTTCCCGTGCAATGGCGGTAATAATGGGAACAATCATGATCCCCAGCACAACGCCTGCTGTAAGCATCCCTGGCCCAACTGGGGGTGTACTAAAAATTGGGATCCAATTAAAGCGCTCAAACAATACCATTTGAATGGGTCGGAAAAAGGGGATGAACACAAATAGCCCCCAAATGCCAAAAACCACGCTGGGAATGGCTGCTAGCAACTCCACCACAATGATCAAAGTCAGCCGCAGTGGCTTGGGTAAGAAATCTTCACTCAAGAAGATGGCAATTCCAAAGCTAAACGGGATCCCGATAATCAAGGCAATCAGCGAGCTTACCAAAGTGCCGTAGATTTGTGGCCAAGCGCCATAGTTATCCTCTACCGGATCCCAGGTGGTATTCCAAAGAAAACCCAGACCAAACTTTCCGATTGCCGGTAACGCCTGCCGAGTAATCTCTAGGGCAATCCACAACAGCAAAAAGGCAGAGAAAAAGACGGCAATTCGGGTTGCCCAAATAAATACCTGATCCCGCCGGCGCTGAAAGACAACTCTGGGTCGAAACTGAGGAGGAGAATCCGGTAGAGTCGTTGTCATAGAACTTACTCAAGTGGGCTACCGCAAGTCGATAATAAGGAGTAGGAAAAATCAGGCTTGAATGGTATCGACCGCTGCCAGAGACCGTTGACGGACAGCATCTGGTAAGGGCACATAACCCAATGGCTCAGCAAAAGCCTGTCCCTCGTTTAACCCATAGCGCAAAAAGGCTTGTACCGCCTGCGCCGTTTGAGCATTGGCATAGGTTCTATAGGCCAAGATCCAGGTATAGCTGACAATCGGATAGGAAGCCTCTCCCAATGGATCCGGGTCAGATCCTAACAACCGCTCATTCAGTTGAATTTGCCCTAAGCCTTCCTGCTCAGATTCAACAGTGGGAGTGACAAATTTGCCAGCGCGGTTTTCCAATCGGGCTACAGCTAGATTGTTGAGCTTGGCAAAGCCAAATTCTACATAGCCAATTGCTCCCGGAATTTGTTTGATTTGTTCAGAAACCCCCTCATTGCCGCGCGCTCCCACGCCGGCGGGCCAATTCACAGAAGAGCCCCGCCCTACCCGCTGTCGCCACTCAGTGTTAACAGCGTTGAGATGGCTGGTAAAAATTTCGGTGGTACCACTGCCGTCAGAACGATGCACGACGGTAATGGGCAGGTCGGGGAAAGTTACACGTGGGTTCAAGGACGCAATCAAAGTATCGTTCCATTTGGTGATCTTACCCAAAAAGATATTCGTGAGCGCCAGACGAGAAAGGCGAATCTCTGAACTCACACCGGGAATGTTGTAGGCAGCTACCACAGCTCCCCCCACCATCGGCACCGAGACCATACCCTTTGGAGGTTGAGCTTCCCCCTCAATTTGAGCAATTTCTTCGGATCTAGGAATGCTATCTGTAGCACCAAAATCTACCGTGCGAGCCACAAATTGTCGCCGGCCAGCGCCACTCCCCACCGACTGGTAATTGATCTGAATGTTTGGGTTTTGCTTGCCAAACTCCTGTGCCCAAGTTTGGTAGATCGGAGCCGGGAAAGAGGCCCCTGCACCATTTAAGTTAACCACCTGTTGAGCAAACACCTGTCGCCAATCAGCTTGACTAGCGGCAAAACCAGCAACGGTGGCAGACAAAGACTTTAGGAAAAAGCGACGATTCAAGGAGTGTACAGGTAGCATTAGGAGCCTCCAAGGGAGAAAAGTCTCAGTCCAACTCGTCTAGAACTACGCAGATCATCCGTAGGCTAGCCATCAAATCAACTCAGCAAGTTTCTGACGCGATAACCCCAACTCTGGGAACTACCAATAGAGCGATCCAAGCAAAGACTATCCACTCAGCACCCAAATCGGTAATTCTCAAAGCCTAGGGATACCCACAAATGATTAATTTCGATCGCCCAACTGTCCTACGTCGTTAATGTAACGTAAGGCTGATAATCCATAGTTAAGATGAGGTTAAATTCAGGTTATCTCTGGAAATATCCGCCAAATGTCGCAGATGTTTTGGGGATCCCTTTCGTCACGATCCCATCAACTTTTGGCTTA
Source organism: Thermostichus vulcanus str. 'Rupite' (assembly GCF_022848905.1). Classification (NCBI taxonomy): domain Bacteria; kingdom Bacillati; phylum Cyanobacteriota; class Cyanophyceae; order Thermostichales; family Thermostichaceae; genus Thermostichus; species Thermostichus vulcanus. Next base: position 179,548 of record NZ_JAFIRA010000001.1, on the reverse strand, counting down.
AAATCGCTTTATGAACATATAGTTTGCGTATTTTCAACTAGAGAAAAAGGTCTCTATCGAGTCTGTGCTGAGCTGTAGAACCTTGACCAAGATGTGCTGGACTCACCCTCTATACTCACTGGGGATTGAACCCACCAGGGATCCCTTCCGCCAAATGGCTGAGGTGCGGTGGGCAACTTTCTCGGGCAACTTGGGCTGACGAGACCCGCGTTAGACATTTAGAATAAAGGACTGTCGAGAAAATAAGCGTCTCCTCCAATGTCGAAACGTGATATGCAGGTTGTGCTGCGCCAGTCGATTCCAGGACTGGGCAAACCCGGGGAGTTGGTGAATGTCAAACCTGGCTATGCCCGCAACTATCTTTTCCCCCGGCAGATGGCTGTGCGGGTTACTCCTGGGCTTTTGAAAGAGCGTCAAATGCGCCTGGAGCAAGAAGCGGCCCGTAAACTGGCAGAAAAACAGCGGGCAGAAGGCTACAAAACTGCTCTGGAAACCATTGGTCGCTTTGTCATTCGTCAAAAGGTGGGAGAAAACGATTTGCTCTTTGGGCAAGTGACCAGCAGCGATATTGCAGAAGTGGTGTTGGCCACCAGCGGTCTAGATATTGATCGCCGCAACATTTCTCTGCCAGAAGAGATCAACAAAACCGGTGTTTACCCCGTGCAGGTGAAGCTACACCCAGAGGTAACTGCCACCCTGCGCATTCAGGTCACCCCCGCATGAGCAGATTTGCTCTCAGGGGATCCCTGAACTCGAAATGGATCCCAGGACTGGATTCGGGGGATCCCTGGCTTCAGTTCGATAGGGTTTCCGTCTGAATCAACAAGTGGGTATGCTCAGCCTAGAACCCTGCATCAAGTTGAGCAGTTGGGCTGACATGCTGGTGTGCCACAAGGCTATTGAGCCGTGGCTGGGTTCTTTTGTCTATCCTGGCTTGCGGTGATCAGCGATTACGACCTAACCGGCGGGGATCGGCTTCCCCCCCAGAATGTGGAGGCCGAAGAGGAGATCCTAGGCGGGATCCTCTTGGATCCGGATGCACTGGTGCGGGTGGCAGAGCTCCTGCGCCCGGAGATGTTCTATACTTCCGCCCACCAGGAAATTTATCGGGCGGCCTTACAGCTGCACAGTCAGGGACAACCTACCGACCTGATGACGGTTTCTGCTTGGCTGGCGGATCACCATCTACTGGAGCGGGTGGGCGGTACCGGGGCAATTCGTCGTTTGCTGGAGCAAACCGTCAGCAGCATCAACATCGATCAGTACGCTCGCTTGGTGCTGGACAAGTATATGCGCCGCCAGTTGATCCAGGTGAGCAATACCCTAGCTCGGTTGGCCTACGACACCAGTCAGCCATTGTCGCAGGTGATGGATCAAGCAGAGCAGCAGGTGTTTGGTCTGACCCAAGAACGGGTGCAGCGCAGCCTTATTCCTGCCTCCGATGTTTTGGTCAATATCTTCTCAGATCTGGAAGAGAAGTTTCAAAATGGGGCCCAAATCCCAGGGATCCCGACCAAATTCATCGATCTGGATAACCTAACCCAGGGTTTGCAACGTTCTGATCTGTTGATCCTGGCAGGGCGCCCTTCCATGGGAAAAACCAGCCTTGCCCTGAACGTTGCCCAGAATGTGGCTGCCTACTCCAAGCAGCCGGTTGCTGTCTTTAGTTTGGAAATGTCGCGGGAACAACTGGTGCAGCGTCTTTTGGCCAGTGAAGCCCGCATCGACAGTAGCCGCCTACGTTCTGGGCGCATCAGCGAGAATGAGTGGCAACGCCTCGGACAGGCGATCGGCTTTTTGTCGCAGCTGCCCTTGTTCATCGACGATACCCCCGATTGCACCGTCACTGAAATTCGCTCTAAGGCGCGTCGTTTGCAAGCAGAGCAAGGGGGAACTTTGGGGATGGTGTTGATCGACTATCTACAACTGATGCAGGGATCCGCCGCCGACAACCGGGTGCAGGAGCTGTCTCGCATTACCCGTGGCCTCAAGGCCCTAGCCAAAGAACTGATGGTGCCGGTGCTGGTGCTGTCCCAGTTGAGTCGGGCAGTGGAGTCTCGCTCCGACAAACGTCCGCAACTGGCGGATCTACGGGAATCCGGCTGTCTATCCGGGGAAACGGAGGTGCTGGATGTGGATCGAGGCAAAGTGTGGCGGTTGGAGCAGCTGGCTTCTGTCGCTCAGCCAGAGGCCCTACCCCGTCTGCTCAGCTTGAATAGCCGTGGTCGCCTCGTGCCCCAAAAGCCCGTCAAAGTGTTTTGTAGTGGGAAGCAACGTACCTGTACTCTGAAAACCCGGCTTAATCTTTCTATTCAGGCGACTGGGAACCACCCTTTTTTCACGCAGCAGGGCTGGAAGGCGCTGGATGACCTGCAACTGGAGGAAGAAGTGGCAGTGGTGCTCCAGGAGGAACTGGTGTGGGATCCCGTGGTCTCGATTAGCGAGTTGGGGGATCCGCAGCCGGTTTACGACATCGAGATGCCCCGTCATCACAACTTTGTCGCCAATGGTCTGCTGGTACACAACAGCATTGAGCAGGATGCGGATTTGGTGATGATGCTCTACCGACCGGAATACTACGACCCCAACACCAACGATCGCGGCATTGCGGAATTGATCATCGCCAAACACCGCAATGGCCCCACCGGCACCGTTCGGCTGCTGTTTGAAAACCAGTACACCCAGTTTCGCAATCTGGCAGATCCCAATCGTTGAATCTGCAGATCCTCACCGCCAGAGCCTCTCCTCAAGGTGTTAGCCTGGGGTAGCTGTAGGCAACAGCGGCAACCCGTCACCAGCCACCTCTTTGTATGTTCAAGAACCTGTTAATTGCTACCGATCGCCAAGATGGCTTACAGCGGTTTGGCAAGTGTTTGGCAGACCTACACAGCGGCGGCATTGAACGCATCGCCTTTGTTCACAGCGTCGCCTGGCAAGATGACAGCATCGGTATTCCCGAAGACATTACTCCTGAGATACAGGCTCAGCAGGCGGAGTTGCAGGAGCTGTTGAGCGATATTCCGGCAGGGTTGGAAGTTAAGGCGTTGGTGCAGGTGAGCAAGCCAGTAGATCTGATCCTAAAAGGGATCCAGCAATATGGCTCCGATCTGCTGATTACCGGCATGGATACCCACAACTTACTCACCGAGAAGTTGTTTGGCAGCACCACCATTGGTCTATTGCCGAAACTGAAGATCCCGGTGATGGTGGTGCGCCCCCAGTTGATTGCTGCCTTCACCCTAGAGGAATTGCGCTTGCGCAGCCGCCATCTGTTTCGCTGTATCTTGGTGCCTTTTGATTTTGAGGAACCCCGCCAGAAACTGTTAGATGACCTCAGTCGTCGGTTGTCCGATAGTGCTCCCTCCCAGCCTCAGTGTGAGAACATCACGGTGCTCTATGTGATCGATCCCAGCGCCCGCCGCAACCAGGGATGTGATGTGCAAGTGCTGAAACGGAAAGCAGAGGCGGATCTGGCTCAAGCTATTGAAGGGCTGGCTCGACATGCTCAGGCGGTGCAGCTGCGCACCCTCGTGCGGGTGGGATCCCCTTTGAAGGAGATTCTGGCCACCGCTGCCGACGAAGATATGACGGCGATTGCCACTGCTTCTCCCAATGTAGGGAGCTTTTGGGAATGGTCGGTACGCAGCTTGACGGGCGACATTCTGCGGCGTAGCTGGCATCCGGTGTTGTTTTTCCCCCGTGGGGCTTTGGCGAAATAGGCGGTACAGCATTGAACGAACCCTTCATACCCCCTTCTTCTGAACAGGCGCTGCGAGAGCTGCTGCAGGCTGTTGCTCAAGGGGAGCTTTCCCCAGAACGCGCCCTGGATGCCTATCGGTTCTTGCCCTTTGAATCGGTGGGAGACTTCGCCCATGTGGATCATCACCGTTCCTTGCGCACTGGGTTTCCTGAGGCGGTTTGGGGTCCAGGAAAAACGCCAGAACAGATTGCCCAGATTATGGAGCAGCTCCATCAACGGGGATCCCTGGCCTTAGCCACCCGTATTGAGGCCCAGGTTCATGAGCAGATCCGCCGCCTTCTGCCCCAGGTTCAGTACTCGCCGCTGGCCCGTTTGTGTTGGATCCCCCGTGCTCAGGCGATTGCTTATCCCGGCCAGTTAAGTGTGATCTCCGCCGGTACTGCCGATCTGCCGGTGGCCGAAGAAGCCGCCCTTACCGCCGAACTGTCTGGCTTTCAGGTGAAACGCCTCTGGGATGTCGGGGTGGCCGGGATCCACCGGCTGCTGCAAAACCGACAAGCGCTCCAGGCGGATGTGTTGATTGTGGTGGCTGGTATGGAGGGTGCCTTGGCTAGCGTCGTGGCAGGTTTAGCCAACTGTCCAGTCATCGCCGTCCCCACCAGCATTGGCTATGGAGCGAGTTTTCAAGGGTTGGCCGCTTTGCTCACCATGCTCAACTCCTGTGCGGCGGGAGTAGGGGTGGTGAATATTGACAATGGCTTTGGGGCAGCGATTCTGGCCGGTCAGATCCTGCGCTGTGGACAGCAGATGGCCACCCGACTCAACTCTGCCACTGCCGACAAAGCCTGAGCCAAACATGAAGCCCAAGGTTAAGCAATGTAAACCGATCCTGAGGAATAAAGGCTATACTCGGGCCATGTCCAGGTTGGATCCTGGCCCGGCGTGGTTCTTTCTCATCTTCAGCTACACGCCTTTCGGCTACAGATGGCATGATGTGGAATACCTCGCTAGGGATCCTCTGGGTTGAGTTTCTTGCGGGGAAAAATGGGATCTCTTTTTCTCCGTTCCTTTTTTCTGGTGGATAAAACGCGCGGATATGTCAATGGACGCAGTCTTGGCTTTTGCCCAAGGAGTGATTCACTCCTTCACTTGGATGGATCTCCTTTTGGTGGTGGCTTTGGTGTTTTTGGAAGCGGCCCTATCTGCCGATAACGCCGTTGCCCTGGCTGCTTTGGTGAAGCATTTGCCTACCCCCGAACAACAAAACCGGGCCTTGCGCTGGGGTATTGTCGGTGCCTATGGCTTTCGCATTGCCATTATTTTTGCTGCCGTCTGGTTGGTGGAGTATCCGCCGGCGCAGTTTGTTGGGGCTTGTTATTTGCTCTGGCTGGCTTGGCAGCATTTTCGGGGGGAAGAAGAAGGGGAAGAGCAAGACCTCACCCGCCATGCCAACTTTTGGCAGACCTTGGTGATGGTGGAGATGACGGATTTGGTGTTTTCCTTCGACAGCATTGCGGCTTCGGTGGCAGTCTCCCGCAAGCCCTGGGTCATTATCCTTGGGGGTATTCTCGGCATTACCCTGATGCGCTACATGGCCTCTCTGTTTTTGCGCTGGTTGGATGAGTTCTCTCGCTTAGAAGACGCGGCTTTTGCCATCATCGCCTTGGTGGGGGGCTGCATGCTGTTTGAGGTGTTTTTCCCACAGATCGAGATCCCAGAGTGGGGAGTGATGATAGCCGTGATTCCCTTATTTGCGTGGGGCTTCTCCCGACGTATGGGATCCCCGCTGGAGGAGGAGGAAAGACAGGAGGGCTCGGTGCCCAGCCTAAGTGTGCTCTGCACCGTTGGCGCGAATGAGCTGAAGCAGGAAGAAGGGATCTCCTCCTTTGGGGCTGAACCAGAGGCAACTCCAGAACTGCAGCCGGATTAACCGCTCGCTTTGCCCAACTCTGCCCAATTCCGCGTTGCCTTACCTGCGAGGGATCCCTAGACTATCCAATGAGGCCCTCTGACGGTAAAACGCTGGACAGAGCACAACAGGATGAACGGTCACAGCCAACAGACGCAACCTTTGCAGATGAGGGATCCTCAGTCCTCCACCCCAACTGGGGATCCCGTCCCCTTGGTGGAGTTGCGCCAGGTTTCCAAGCGCTTTGGATCGACGGTGGTGTTTGACCAAGTGGATCTGAAGGTGTACCGTGGCGAAGCCCTTGGGTTGGTGGGGCCCTCGGGCACTGGCAAGTCGACACTGCTGCGCATTATTGCCGGACTAACGGAACCAGACGCGGGAGAAGTGTTTTGGTGTGGGATCCCGTTGCCGGAGATTCAAGCCCAACATCAAACTCCCCCGTTGCGGGTGGGTATGGTCTTTCAACAGGCGGCCCTGTTTGACTCCCTCACGGTAGAAGAGAATGTTGGCTTTTTGCTCTATGAACACTCCCGCTTACCCCGTTCTCGCATTCGGGAATTGGTGGCCGCTAAGCTAGAAGCAGTGGGGTTGGCAGGCAAGGAGCACAACTTGCCCGAGGAACTCTCGGGGGGGATGCGCAAACGGGCCAGTTTTGCCCGCGCCATTATGGAGGATCCCTCCTTGCCCCAGGATGAGCCGCAGCTGTTGCTCTACGATGAGCCGACGGCAGGGTTGGATCCAATTGCTTCCACGGTGATTGAAGACCTGATTCGGGATCTGCAGCAGGTGAAAAAGGCTTGTGAGAGCTACATCGTCGTCACTCACCAGCACAGCACCATTCGGCGGGCCACGGATCGCATCGTGCTACTGGCTCAGGGACAGGTGCAGTGGCAGGGATCCGTACACCAGATTGAAACTTGCGACAACCCCTTTGTGCGGCAATTTTTCAGTGGTAGCGTCGAGGGGCCAATTCAAGTGGCGGGGCAGGTATGATGCGTTCACGGGCAGTACGAGAAGGGGCGGTGGGCCTATTGATCCTGGCGGGGGCTTTGGGCTTTGCTGGGCTGTTTTTGTGGATCTACAACTTGCGCTTCGGCGGCCAAGGCTTCCGGTTCACCGTTACTTACAGCAATGTGGTCGGCTTGGCGGAGGGATCCAGCGTGCGGCTGCGGGGGGTGAATGTCGGGCGCGTGGAGCGCATTGTGCCCCAGTTAACTCGAGTGGAGGTCCAGGTAGCGGTGGATCAGCCTTTGGTCATTCCCCGCAATGCCTTGTTTTTTACCAGCCAAACGGGGTTGGTCGGTGAAACCGTCATGGACATTTTGCCGCCTGCGGATCCCCAGATTTTGGGTGGATCCCCGTTGGCGGAAGATTGCGACAGCAGCCAAATGGTCTGTCAGGGGGATGTGGTGGAAGGAACTCCCGGCGTGGATTTCGGCCAGTTACTGACGCAAATGGATCGCCTGATCACGCGGGTCAATGATGACGAGTTTTTCGACAACCTCAATTCCACCCTGGAAGGGATCACCCGGGTTGCCAACAGCGTCGCGGATCTCTCTGAGACTGTGGAAGATCGCGTCGCCGCCATCCGCACGGAAGATCTGGATCTATCCCAATTCACCACTGCCGCTACCGCCATCCAAGAAGCGGCTGAATCTGTGAGACGAACAGCCCAAAGCTTTCAATCGGCTGCTGACGAGCTCACCGGCCTAGTGGAACAAAACCGCACCTCATTGAATGCTTCTTTGCAGAATGTGCAGCAGGTCAGCGAAGATCTGCAGGCCATGTCAAGCGCGGTTCGCCCCTTGATCACGGATCCCCAATTGCATACCGACGTACGGCAGATCCTTGCCGATGTACGAGTGGCTTCCGGTAATGTTGCCCAAGCCACCGAAGATCTGCGACAAATTTCCGCTAATCTCAACGATCCCGGCACGATGGCCACCCTCCGTCAAACCCTTGATTCCGCCCGAGTCACCTTTCAAAACACCCAAAAAATTACCGCTGATATCGATGAACTGACCGGGGATCCGCAATTTCGTCGGGGATTACGGGATTTGGTGCTGGGGTTAAGTGGTCTGGTTTCTAGCGTTCCCGGCGATTCGGGTGAGCAGGTTCAGCCGGCAACAGCAGAGTACCACTTCCGCTTTGCCCCCGTTTCTTTTGTAGATGTAGTCAGCAGCTCACCTCCCTAAAACTAGGTAGGTTACGACCCTCTTGCTAGTCACCTGGCACAGAACAAGTCACAAGAGCACTGTCCTGACCCTAAGGGCACACTGGAATGAACAAACTATCAGGGACACAGGTATTGTTGTAGGAAACCAGCTGTAAAGCACGATTACGTCCAAAACCATTGAAGGGATCCCGAAGCTGAGATAGGCTTTGCGGATATTCCGGTAGGTGAGGTGAGTGATGTGTGGCATTGTCGGCTATGTCGGCTTCCAATGGGCTGCCCCGATTCTGTTGGAAGGCTTACGCACCCTGGAATATCGCGGCTATGACTCTGCCGGAATTGCCACCGTTGATGCCGAACAGGGGTTAAAAATCGCCCGCTCCACCGGCAAGCTGCACAACCTGCTGGTGAAACTGACCGCCGATATGCCCACGGCCAAATTGGGGATCGGCCATACCCGTTGGGCCACCCATGGCGGTGTTACCGAAGAAAATGCCCACCCCCACTGTGATGAGCGCGGGCGCATTGTGGTCATTCAAAACGGTATTGTAGAAAACTATTTAGAACTTAAGGAATACCTACTAGAGCGCGGGATCCGTTTTCGCTCCCAAACAGATACGGAGGTGATTGCCCACCTGCTTGGCCTCTACACCGAAGAGCTGGGTTCTTTTGAGGCTGCCTTTGGCCAAGTGATGGGGAAACTGCGGGGGGGCAATGCGGTGGTGGCTGTGGATCGGGACTCCCCAGATCGGTTGATAGCGGCCCGTTTGGGTAATGCCGGAGCGGTGGTAGTCGGAGAAGGAGAAGGGGAAAACTTTGTCGCCTCTGATCTACCGGCGATTGTGCGCCATACCCGCAAGGTAGTGTTTTTAGAAGATGGGGAAATGGCCATCCTCACCGAGTCGAGCGTGCGTTACCAGCGCATCACCGGAGAAGAACTGCGCAAATCCAGCACCACCGTGGCCTGGGATCCAATCTCAGCTGCCAAGGGGGGCTACAAGCACTTTATGCAGAAGGAGATCTTCGAGCAACCCCGCACCACCACGGATACACTGCGGGGACGGGTGGATATTGAACATGGCCGGGTCACGCTGGAGGGACTGGCGCTGTCTGAGGAGCAACTGGCCCAGATTGAGCAAATTCATGCCGTGGCTTGTGGGACAGCTTGGCACGCCTGTCTGGTGCTCAAGTACTTTGTCGAGAGCCTCGCCCGTACCCCGGTGGAGGTGGACTATGCCTCTGAGTTCCGCTACCGTAGCCCGGTGTTGCGTCCCAACAGCTTGTTGTTGGCCCTTACCCAATCGGGAGAAACTGTCGATACGCTGGCAGCCATGGCGGAAGCCCGCCAGCAAGGGATCCCCACCTTGGGCATTTTGAATGCGATTGGATCCCAGGCCAGCCGTTTGGCGGATGGGGGGGTGATCTACATTCACGCGGGGCCGGAGATTGCGGTTGCTTCCACCAAAGTCTTTACGGGCATGTTGATGGCAGGATACCTATTGGCCTTGCAGATTGCCCAGGCGAAAGGGATCCTCACCCCAGCGCAGATGCAAACCCATCTGCAATCACTGATTGAGCTACCGGGCAAAATCAGCCTTCTATTGAAAGACACCTCCCTCTACGACCATTTGGCGGAGCAGTACCATCACGTCACGGATATGCTTTTCCTGGGCCGCTGGGTGAATGCCCCGATCGCTCTGGAGGGCGCTTTGAAAATGAAAGAGATCAGCTACATCCACGCAGAAGGCTATCCGGCGGGGGAAATGAAACATGGCCCGATTGCCCTGATCGATGAGCGTATGCCGGTGGTGTGTATTGCTACACGGGATCCCGTCTATGAAAAAATGCTCTCCAACATCGAACAGGTACGGGCCCGGGGCGGACGGGTGATCGCCCTGATTAACCCAGAGGATACTCAAATCCGGGAGAAGGCCGACCACATCATCGAAGTACCCAGCACAACCCCCTTGTTATCCTCCATATTGAATACGATCCCGCTGCAGCTGTTCTCCTACGCGATGGCCTTGCGCCGGGGGGCGGATGTGGATCAACCCCGTAATTTGGCGAAGTCGGTGACGGTGGAGTAGTTCTGTCCAGAGTGATTTTGTCCAATAGCGTCCAATAGAGGATTAGATAGAGCGGTTGGCAGCACCCTCATCCGCATCCGGGTTTTGCAAAATTGGGCAGATCACTGTACTTTTCACTGCACTTTCCGCCAGGGATCCCTCGGGAATGTGCCAGTCGGAGAGGAGGCTTTGAATTTGACCCTTGAGGATCTGCAGGTCAGCAATCCGTTGCTCAATCTCCTGTAACTTCTCTTGCAGGCGCTCCCAAATGTCTTGGCAGGGTAACTGACCCTGGTCATGTACCTGTAAAATTTCCCGAATTTCCTCCAGGCTGAGACCCAAACTTTGGCAACGGCGAATAAAAGCCAACCGCCCCAACACCGCCGGATCAAACAACCGATAGCTAGATTCGGCTCGCTCCACCGTTGGACTGAGCAGACCAATCGATTCGTAGTAACGCACGGTACGCACCGGTAAACCTGCCGCCAGCGCCACCTGGCCAATTTTCAGGCCAGCTTTCAAACTGGAGGAGGAGTGCTTTGTGAGCGCAGAACCGAACATGATCACAACCGGATCCCTGAGGATCCCAGCTTAACAAAGCCAGATCTGATTTTTGATGACCTCCAGTTTGGATAATTGCTCTTTGGCCTCCTCGAGCACGACGATCGCCCCTAATCGTTCTGAGGCATTGGCTTCACTGACCCGCACTCTATGAATAACAATATGAATAACAATAACCAATTAACCCCGCAGGCGACCGGAACGCAGAATACTGATAATCAGCCAAAGGCCGAGCACACTGGCCACCGCAAAGAGCAGCTCGCTTAACCCAAAAACTTGAAATCGTTGCGTTTGCGCCGAGATAATCGCCGCCCCGATGATCAACGAACCCACCACAATGCTGTAGGAAAGGCGATTGGCAGAGTTATCCAGGCTACTGCGGATCCCTTCTAGTTCTCTCAGGCTCAAATTCCAACGTTGGGTTTCAGAGGTGATCCGGCTGAGGAGCAACTCCAGCTGACGGGGGGACTGCAAAGACAGATTTTTCAAATCCAGGGCCGTGCGCAACAAGGAAGGCAATGGGGCTTCTCCCACCAACTGAGCCCGGAAAACATCCGCCATCAGGGGGCGAATCTGCTCCGGCAAGTTGTAGTCAGGGGTGAGCTGACGGGCGATCCCTTCCAGATTGGCCAATGCCTTGGCACACAGACCCAAATTACCTGGGATGCGAATGTGGTTTCGCCGGGCCGCCTGCAATACCTCATAAAAAAGCTGGCTAAAATCCAACTCCGACACGCTCAGGGTGTAGTACTGCCGCAACAGGCGCTCGTAGTCGTTTTGCAATTGGGCCAGGCTAACCGGCTGCTCAGGGGGGGCCAAGTCCAAGGTCAATTCCGCGCAGCGTTGGGCATCCAAACTGACAATCGCAAGGATCATCTCCAACAGAATTTGCTGAGTGCGGGGATCCAGCCGCCCGATCATGCCACAGTCCAGGAGTGCCACCCGACCGGATCCCAGGTAGAACAAGTTACCGGGGTGAGGATCGGCGTGGAAATAGCCGTCAATACAGATCTGCTGGAAAAACGCCCGGGTTAACATGCGGGCAATCTTTTTCGGATCCGCGTCACTGCGATCCGCCTCCAGCAGCGGTTGACCGTCAATCCATTCCATCGCCAACACTTTCGGGGTGGTGAGCGGCCAGTGGATTTGGGGTACCACCAACTGAGCGGAGTCAAACCAGCGGCTGCCTTGCAAATGTTGCCGCAACTGATCGGTGTGGTGGGCCTCTTGGGTGAAATCCAATTCCGCCTGAATGGCCCGACAAAACTCATCCGCCAAAGAAACCACGTCCGCCAGCTTGCCAAATTCCGTTTGGGCCACCAGCTCGGCGATACTCCGGATCAAGCGGGTATCCCGTTCCACCACCGCTTCTAACCCAGGCCGCTGGATTTTCAGGGCCACCCACTCGCCACTGCTCAAACAGGCGCGATGGGTTTGGGCAATGGAGCCGGCAGCCACCGATTCTGTTTCAATGCTGTTGAAGACCTGCTCCAGCGGTTGGCGCAGCTGCTGCCGCAATACCATTTCCACCCCGCTCCAGGGTACTGGCGGCACGTTAGCCTGCAAAGTACTAAGGGCTTCAATGTAGTCTCGCGGTAACAGATCCGGGCGTGTGCTCAACAGCTGGCCCAGCTTGACATAGACCGGCCCCAAGTCCACCAAGATATTGCGCAGCACCATGGGCGGGGGCAGTTGCGGTTCCCCCGCTTTGCCGAAAGAGAGCAAGCGCCGCATGTAATCCCAGCCATGGCGCAAGACCACCTCCAGAATCTCGGCCTGACGCGCCCCACTCTGGGCCAGACGAGCAAACACCACAGCCTTTCTCCCACCTATGGATGGTCTTGAACCACTCTACAAAACTCTACAAAAAGGGAATCGGGCTAACCTTGCGCGTGCCATCCCAACCCGTTTCCAACCCTTCCCGCAGCACCCGCAGCACCTCGTCGGTATCGGCATTGGGATCCGCAAAAGAAAAGAGATGCTTGTAGCGCAGCTTACCCGCCTGATCCAATACAAATTGCCCCGGCAGCGGTGCCCCCAGGGCTTGACCAACACCGTAGAGCCGGAAGGTGGTGCAGTCGGGATCCACCAGCAGTGGGTAAGGCAGTTGGAGATCTTTCTGGATGAGTTCACTTTGAACCGGATCGGTGCTAGTGATCATCAGCAGTTCCGCCCCTAGGGCTTGAATTTCAGCGTAGCGAGCTTTCAAATCCTGAATATGGGGATAGCACAGAGGGCAAAATAGCTTTTCGGTGAAGATGCGGGTAAAGGCCAAAACTACCGGTTGCTGACCGCGGTAATCTGAGAGGCGCACGGGATCCCCTTGCACCCGTGGTAGCTGAAAATCGGGGGTCAGTTGGCCAATCTCCAGGCTGGTGTTGGCCGGTTGGGGAATGAAATTATCGGCAAAACGACGGTTAAACAGTCCGGTGTTGCTGGTCATTGCAGCCTGTCACATTTCTTTACTACTCGCCTCCAGCCTAACCCAAAGACTCTGCCACCGCCTTCAGTCGTCGTAGCTGTGCCTGCATATCCTGCTGCGTCAGGCCCGCCGCCACCAGGTGAAACCCTGCCGCCACCCAGGGATTGGGAATGCAAAACTCAAACCGATTCACCAGCAAAGTGTCTCCCGATTCTGCCCGACATTCCCAGCGGTCGGTGCCGGTGAAAAATCCTTCAAACTGCCACTGCACCAACCCTTCGGCCCGCTCCGTGATCACACAGTCCAACTGCGGGGAAACCCATGGGATGCGAATGGAAAACCGATAGCGGCTGCCCAATTGGGCTTCTGGGGATCCAACGGCCTCACACTGCAACAGCGGGTTGAGCCAGCGTTTCATCAGGTCTAGGTCGGTGAGACAGCGATCCACCTGGGGGATGGGGGCGGCAATGGCAATGGATTGGGTGTAGAGGGGCATCTTCTAGGGAGGGGGAGAAGGTGGGGTTTTGCTCCGGCCCTTCACAGGAAAGTTATCGCCCTGGTTGCCATCCGAAGGGTCATAGTCTCCTGCAGGTACGGTGCTGAGCAAGATCAGGATATCCCGCTGTTCAGTTTGGTCTGGCCCTTGGCGCGGGGATCCCACCTGGATCACCACCTGTTGTGGCATTTGTTGCGGGCGCTGGGGAGACTCAAAAACCAAGGTGCGGATGCCGTCCGGTTGCTCAACGTCAGAGAGAATCTCCCAGCCCCGACCCCAGAGGCTACGGCGATAGTAGGTGCTGATCTCCTGTACAGGCAGAGAGGTTTGCAAAATTAAGGAGGTCATGCCTCCCTCGCGATCCCGAATGTGCCCGGAGGAAACCACCGAGGACTGGGGTAGGTGCAAATGAGCCGGGAACTGGGCAGGCAGGGCGCGAGCATCCCCCAAAGAAGCCTCAAAACGGGTGCCATCTTTGCTGATGTGGCGACGGAGCGGCGGATGCGTAGGATCCTCAGAATCCTGAAGCTGCGCCCCTTCTGGAGAGATCGGAGCCGGAGTGGCCCGACAGGCAGCCAGGGATCCCATGCACCCAATCGCCGCCAGCCCGGTTGCCAGTTGCATCCACTTCGCACAACCGCTTGTATCCATCCAGCTCTTCCATCGGTTCAGGATCCCTGACTGGGTTATACCGGATACCTCCACCGAACACAATACGGATACCGAAAGGCTACGGAACGACTACAGGGAGCATCTCCCCCCTTACCAAGCCAAAGCCAAGCCATCCGCACGTGGTTCCGAGGCAGCAATAAGGGGATCCCCGGCACGAAAGATGATCTGCCCTCGACCGAAACCGTAATAATCTTCGGTGAGCATCACCTGCACCTGATGCCCCCGCGCCGCCAACTCTTGCACCACCGCTTCTGGCACCGTTGCCTCTACCAGCACCTGATTGCCCTGTAAGTAGCGCCAACGGGGGGCATCCAGAGCTGCCTGGGGATTCAAGCCATAATCCACCCAATTCACCACCATCTGCACATGCCCCTGCGGCTGCATCGCTCCTCCCATCACCCCAAAAGGCCCCAGCGGGATCCCCTCTTTGGAGAGAAAGGCAGGAATAATTGTGTGATAGGGCCGTTTGCGGGGGCCAACTTGGTTGGGATGCCCAGATTCAAGGGTGAACCCGGTACCGCGATTGTGCAAAGCAATACCAGTGCCGGGCACCAGCAAGCCACTGCCAAAGCCATCGAAGTTGGACTGAATCAACGACACCATCAAGTCCCCATCGGCTGCCGCCAAATACACCGTTCCCCCTTGGGGTAACCCCGGCTGGGCCACTGGGATCGCCTCAGATCCGATCAGCCTCCGGCGCTGCTCGGCATACCCCTTATCCAGCATTTCTGCCGGGCTCACCTGTAGATAATCGGGATCCGCCACCTGTCGATGCACATCCGCAAAGGCCAGTTTCATCGCCTCAATTTGCAGGTGATAGCGCTCACCGGAGTGATAAGGGATCCGGCTCAAATCAAACCCTTCCAAGAGGTTGAGGGCCATCAAGGCCGCGATCCCCTGCCCATTCGGGGGCATTTCCCAGATGGTATAGCCCCGGTAGTCGGTGCAAATCGGCTCCACCCAGTCCGCTTGATGGTTCTGCAAATCTGCTGATGAGAGGATCCCGCCGGTGGACTCGGAAAAAGCCAGCAGCTTCTCGGCCAGTTCCCCGCGGTACAAGCTCTCTCCACCTGTGCGAGCGAGGATTTCTAGGGTTTGAGCATGTCGGGGGCTTCCCCAGATCTCGCCGGTACGGGGGGCGCGCCCCTGGGGGAAAAACACCTCCAGAAAAGGCCGATGACGGGGATCCCGCAGGGGTAAATAGGTTTTCTCAGCCGACTGCCACAGTTGGGCAATGCGAGGAGAAACGGGAAACCCTTCCTGCGCCAAACGAATGGCCGGTTCAAACAACCGTTCAAACGGCAACCGACCCCAGCGCCGATGCAGGGCTTGCCAAGCCGAAACCGCCCCCGGTACCGTCACCGCCAACCAATCTAAGGGTGGGATCCGTTCGTGACCCGCGCAGTGTTGGGGCGTCAGGGCCGCCGGGCTGCGACCGGATGCATTCAACCCATGCAAGGCTCCATCCCACACCAAAGCAAACGCATCGGAGCCAATGCCATTGGAAGTGGGCTCCACCACTGTTAAAGTGATCGCCATCCCCAGGGCGGCATCCACAGCATTGCCTCCAGCCCAAAACAGTTCCATTCCTGCCATCGCTGCCAAGGGTTGGCTGGTGGCTACCGCACCTCGCCTTCCCATCACCACCCGCCGCTGCGAAGCAAAAGGGTAGTGGCTCAGAGCCTGTCCCAGGAAGGCGGAAGTCATGCAGCTGGATTTTGTTTGGGTAGGGTAGACTCCGTTTAGTTTAATCGACTTAATCGACCACAATTTAGAGGTGTGTCGCCAAGTCGTGCAAACCCAGCAATCCGCTAAATCCGGCACGGGTTCCCGAAAAGTTCACCACCCCTTCATTCGTCGGTGGCTTTGGCTAGATCCTGAGAGCGAATTTTGGCAGATTCCAGGTGTTGCTCTAGGCGTTCAATTTCTTCGTGTTGGGCCACTTCTCGAGCTTCACGATATTCGGCTTTGAGAGTTTCTAGGGCTTGCGTGGCCTCTGCAATCTGCTGCTCAAGCTCTTGGAGATATTCAGCTTTGGAATTCATAGACCTTGATCCAGAAATTTTTTTGCAATCAAACGGGATCCCTGAGAAAGCTTCTAAGGCTCAGCACCCTAGAACAGCAAAGAGATCCCCAAACAAACTGCCGGAATGACAAAGAAAACACCTGCCACATAGATGAGTGCCACAGCTTTATGTTCGCTGGCTGCTGCTGCCAAAGATTCTGCCCCAAGCACTGGTAAACCTCGCATAAAGGGGATCCCGAAAATCAGGATTACCCCGATAAAGTTAAACAGGAAGTGAACTATGGCAATTTCCAGGGCAGGCAGAGCCGTTGCCCCTGTCACCGCCGTTGCCGCTAGCAAGGCTGTCACGCAAGTGCCAATGTTGGCTCCCAAGGTAAAGGGATAAATTTCTGCCATGCCAAACACCCCGGATCCGGCCAAGGGCACCATCAAACTGGTGGTGGTGGAGGAAGACTGCACCAGCATAGTCATCACGGTTCCCGAAAAAATACCCATCAGTGGCCCACGACCGATGGCAGTATGCAGGATGTCTTTGGTCTTACCCACCAACAATTGCTTGAGGAGCTTGCTCACAAAGTAAATGGAGAAAAAGATCAGGGCAATACCGAGAACAATCTGCAGGATGCCGTTGAAAGGGGTAGGCAAGATATGGGTACTGTGGATGATCAATTTGGCTGTTGGGGCAGTTGCGATGCTTACAAAGTTAAGCCCCTTCATACTGAGGGATCCTTCCTCCAGCAAAAGGGATCCCAGAGCCAAACTCAGCCGCTCTAGGGGATGAAACAGAATCTCCAAAGGCAGGAAAATAGCTGCCGCAATGATGTTGAACATATCCAACACCGTCGCTGCCGAGAAGGCCCGCCGAAACTCCTCTTTATCCGCCACATATCCGGCACTGACCAATGTATTGGTAATGGAAGTACCAATGTTGGCTCCCATAATTATCGGTACGGCGGTCACCACCGGCAGTCCACCCGCCACCAAACCCACCACAATCGAAGTGGTTGTACTGGAAGATTGAATGAGGGCTGTCGCCACCGTACCGACAATCAGCCCCAAAAAAGGATTGGTGGCAAAAGTAAACAGGGCATTGGATTGTCCTCCCAGGGCAACCTTAAACCCAGAACCAATGACACTAACTGCAACAATCAAAAGGTAGATGAGTGCTAAAACACTAACCCAATTCAAAAAAGGCTTATAGCTAGCCTCACGCGCTAAGGGTAGCGCCGTCGCTTGATCACTACTCATAAAAAATATCTTAAAAAAAATATCTTAAACCGACCTCATCCTGTGAGGCTTGAATTAATTGGGGATTACAGCCCTTTAATGCTCCGCATCCCTGAAGTGAACGTGGGTTTGCTACAATAACAGTTGTGTCGTTACCCTATTTTGTAAGGAGCACTGGAGATTCCCCCGTGCTAGGTGACTAACGGTCGCGCTAGCGTGCCCTTGGCGCAAAGGGCTGTAAGGGAAAGAGAAATGAATGAAATTCTGGAGTCAGTTTTATTTTTTGAATATTTTCCGAAAACTATCCGCTCTCCCCCACGCCAAACGGAATCACTGGCAGTAGAGAAGAGCGGTCTAGCGGGCCTTCAACTGGAACCTGACTGCCGGGAGGAACCCCAAGCGAGCGAGAACGTGAAGACTCTTCAGCAGGCTGAAGGATCTGAGTTCAGATCGTCAGAGAACAGCCCCGGCGCACAGCCGGCTGACTCCAACTTGATGACCCTTACAACTACTACTATCTGGCATGGGCAAGAACCTCCCTTACTAGACGACACTCTGAGGCTAGCATAAATCCCTACCGGCGGGTCACTTGAGCCATCCCATGTGTTTGGCTTTGCGCACAGCCTGCAGACGATCGTGCACATCGAGCTTGGTCAGGATGTTCTTCACATGGCAACGCACCGTATTCACAGAGATGGCATGTAGCTCGGCCATTTCGCTATTGCTCAGCCCCTGGGCGATACCTTGTAAGATTTCCTGTTCGCGAGCGGTCAGACTAATCCCCGCCTGTTCGGGAGAGGATCCCATTCCCTGCCAAGAGCGTTGCATCAGTTGTCGTAGGCGCAGGTTAATTTCGGGTGGCAGGTAGGTAGCCCCTTGTGCAACCCAGTGAATGGCTTGGATCAAAGTGCTGACATCAATGGTCTTCAGACAAAAGCCGTCGGAGCCAGCCGCCATCATGCCCAACAGGGTTTCGTCTTGGTCGTAGGCGGTGAGGGCGACAACGCGCGTGCCCGGATGATCCTGTTTGATCGCTTGGGTGGCGGCAATGCCATCCAGCTCCGGCATATCCACATCCATCAACACCACATCTACGGGCACTTGTTGCAGCAGTTCCAAAGCTTCGCGGCCATTGCTACAGGTTCCTACCACCTGCAGGTCAGCCTCATCTTCCAGCCGCTCTCGGAGGGTATCTCGCAGCAGGGCGTGGTCATCGACGATCAAGACTCGAATGAAGGAGGGAAAGACACCCATAGAAAGGGAAGCAGAGGCCAAGGAAAAGACGGAGAGCAACTACTAGTAACGTTATTCACAGCGTAGTAGCGCAACCCTTAGGGAGAGATCGACGCTGGCGGCGAAGTCTGGCGACGGATATCGGCGAGCGGCAGCGTAAACCAGAAGGTGCTTCCCCTCCCCAGATCGCTATCCAAACCGATTTGCCCCCCGTGGGATTCGACGATCTGACGACAGAGATAAAGCCCCATACCCGTGCCCCCTTTGGAGGAAGATCGCCCTGCTTGATAAAAGCGCTGGAAGAGGTTCACCTGCTCAGAGGCCGGGATCCCCTCCCCTTGATCTTGACAGGAAAAGCGGATCCCCTGGGGATCGGGGTCTAGCCGCAACTGAATGTGCCCCGACCAAGGGCTGAAACGGATAGCATTTTCCAGCAGATTTTGGATTAATCGATAGATCTCCGCCGCATCGGCAGCGATTGTGGGCAAATTAGGCTCGATATGCACGGTGACATTAAGGGATTTGGTTCGAATCGCCTCTGACAAAACTTGCAGTGATCGTTGGATCATAGACTGCCAGTCGAGGGGTTCGTAGCTGAGGCGTTTGCGTCCGGCCCGATAACGGGCGATATCCAGAAGATTTTCCACCAGTTCGGAGAGCAACAGGTTGGTGGCTAAGCTGCTTTCTAGGGACTGTGCCAATTTGCCATAGGTGGGATCCCCTGTATCGGCGGAAGAGGCTAACCGCTTCTGAATGGTGGTCAGAGCAACCCGCTGGGAGAACAGAGGATTGCGCATGTCGTGGGCAAGAGCAGAGATCCAATCTTCTAGAGTTTGGTTGTATTGCAGCAGTTGTTGAGCTTGTCGCTCGGTTTGCCGGTTGAGTTGCTGCTTCTCCAGGATGATCGACAGTTGATCGCCGACTTGTTGCAAAAGCAAGAAGGACTCCGCTTGCCAATCGTGATCGGAGCGCTGCAACCACAGGGCTCCCCAAACCTGATCCGCCACCCACAAAGGGATCCCTGCTGTGCGAGAGTGCAGATATTCCTCTCCTGCAGAGAGCTTTTCCCAAGCGGGGAGCTGCTTACGGGCAGCGGAGATCTCAAGCAGGTTGGGTAGGGACAAACCAAGGCTGGCCAAGACTTGAACGGATTGGGCTTCTGTCTGCCAGATCAAGAGTTGATCCGCCTCCAACAGCTCCGCCAACAGGGATCCCAGTTCTGCCCAAGGAAGCGACAGAGAATTGGACTGCGCCAAAAGACTCAAGATCTTGCTGTAGAGACCTTCCTGGCGCATTCGCTGTTGCAGCTGCGACACCAAGTTACCAAAAGCAAAGCTGAGCTCCCCGAGGACATCACCGCGGGGCAGCAGGTTGTCGTCCCAGTGGGCTTGTGGGTTCTGTTCGAAACGATGCACCGCCTGACGCATGCGCGAGACCGGTGCCAGCACCCACCGGCTGAGCAACCAGGAACTGACCCCAAAAAAAAGGATCCCTATCGCCAGCATCAATAACCAAATCCCTTTTAGCTCAAAGGGAATAAAGTACCAGCTGGGCAGGGTAAAGTGTACCTGCAATAGCCCCGCCAAACGACCTGAAGGATCCGGCAACGGGATAAAGCCAGAAAAGAGATCCTCCGGCAAAAAGGGGTCAGAAGAAGATCTAGGGTGGGATTGCAAAATAGCGAAAATGCTCCTACTGGGGTTGGTGTGCCAGTCCTGCTGGAAAAGGAGATCGATCTGTGGATTTTCCAGGTGATGGTTCAGCCGAGATTCTGTTAAGGTTGTGGCCACCAGAGTTTGTTCGCCTCCCCAGATCAGGTAGTCCTCCAGGGTGAGGTTGCGCAACTGCTGTAGCCAAGCTTGATCCAGAGGAACAGCCAGCCAATAAATACCGCCTGAGGGTAATGCCCGCTTGATATCTTGGCTGGTGGTAATGCTGATCCAGGTAACCAAGTAAACTTTTCCCTGCCGCTGCCAGTAGGTGAGTTGGGGAGAGGTTTGGGTGTAGGAACTGAGCACCTGCTGCCAATACTCCAGTTCTGCGCTTGTCAAAGCTGGGATCCAGGGCGCTGCCCATTGATAGATGAGCTCCCCCTTAGCAGAAAGCACCAAAGCTAGATCAGCACCAGTGCTGCGGCGTGACCAACCCTCTAGATTCTCTGCTGCCCACTCCAGGTCTGGGTTCTGGACAAACTCCCACATGTCCGTCCAGGTTGCATAATCAACCAGGTGGGCTTCAATCCGTTCCTGGGTCAAACCCATAACCACTTGGGTACGGCGCAGTCGCTGTGAGGCGATCAGTTGACTGCGTTCTCGAATCGACCAGTTGGCCCAAAGTTGGATCCCAAGGGGAGCCAAAAGGGTGAAGCTGCCCGCCAGAGAAGTCAGCACGAGCATCCGCGCCAGAAGCGGCAACTGAGGAAAAGAAGGCTTCACCGAAGGCAGGATGAGGAATTGAATACATGCCTCTTCAGTATGACAGTTTCTTGAAGCGGATCCCCTCCTTCAAATCGCGCAATCCAAATCCCCAATATCCACATATTCGCTTAGGCTAAGCCTAGGATTAGTCCCTAAGACTAGTCCTGTTATTCTTCAGGATGATGTGCAAATTGATACTCTGTGCAAACGTATAGAGGGAGGTAGGAGCTGCGTCTTACCGGTTTTGCCCTTCCGCTTGTTTGCAACGGAGTTCAACTCATGTCCCGTTTTTTGGCCTGTTGGCTGTTTAGTCTAGGATCCCAGCGGGGGCCTTTCTGCCAGCGGGAACGCGGGTATGCCTTGCCCTTAGCCTTGATGACCGGAGTGATTCTCACCATCTTGGCAATGACGATGTATGCTCGTAGCCGCACCAATTCTCTCACCTCCCTAAGTCAGTACCGCTCAGGGCAAAGTTTGGCTATTGCTGAAGGAGGCATCGACCGCACTTTGGCCCGCCTCAACCAATCCAGCACCAGCACATTGTTGAGGGTGAATTTTTCCGATTGGCTCAACCCCGAAAACATTCCCCTTTGCTATACCACTGCGACCGTGAGCAGCATTCTCACCCAGGGCACGATCGGGCAGGGCACCTATCGGGTTTTGGATTATCAATACAACCCACTCACCCGCCAGGGCACGATTTGGGTGCAGGGGCAGGTGGGGCAGGCGGTGACGCAGATTCAACAAACCTTTCCCATCGCCGATGACCCCTCAGCCTTCCCGGCTTTACTAGGCACGATCAATGTTGACTTGGGCAACAACAACGTCTTTGGTGAGCTCCCGGGGGTGGATGGTAATGTTGTCTGTACCAACCCGCAGCAATGCTCCGTTACCTGCACACCGGATAGTCCGCCGACTGCAGCGCAATTGCGAGCTGCCGTTGGAGCGGGGCCCAATAGCATTATCACGGGGCGAATTTTTGTGGGCAATGCCGAGGTTCCTCCTTTGCCCCCGGTTCCGGCGGGCGCGATCTCGATCGGCAACATCAACAATAGTCAGGCACCCCTGACGTTGCCTCGCTCTACGGATGACCCCATTACCTTTACCGTCAACGGCGAAACCATCACCGCGTTTGTCTATCAAGCCAGCAGTATCAACCTGAGCGGCAATGATGGCAAATACCTGTTCTTGAATACCAAGGATCCCCACAACAAAGTGTCTGGCTCGGCTCAGGTGCCTGTGTATTTGTACATTGACGGCAACATTACTCTGTCGGGGAATGCCAGCATTCGAACCTTCACCGATTCTCTGCCTGGGTATGTGCGTATCTACGGGAATGCGCCAACGAGCCAAACTTTTAGCCTCAATGGAAACACTTGCCTGAATGCCTTTGTCTTCGCTCCCAACGCCAGCATGGGGATCCAGGGGGGAGGAAGCGGTGGCCCGTGTGACACCCCTGCGGGAGATTACGGCAACCCAACACCGCAGTGCAACATTACGGGCGCTGTTTGGGTGAAAGAGTGGGATGGGTCCAATGCGACTCGTCCGAGCGTGTGTGTGCCGCCCGGATTGCGCCAGGCACTAGGGGATTTGGCGATCTCGTTTGAAAGCCAGTCGGGCTTTGTGGAAGCTTGGCAACGTTTGGAGGCAAATCCATGAACGGGATCTCTGCTTGGCTGCGGAATCGCTCGGGTTGGCCAACGGCAAGAGGCTACTCCTTCTTGGAGGTGATTGCTGGGCTGATCATTCTCCTCACTTTTATGACTGGGGTGTTCCCAGTGATCGTCTCGGCGATCCGAAATGTCGCCTACAATCGCCGCCTCAGCCAAGCCACTACCCTGATTCAACGGGATTTGGATCAGGTGAAAGCTTGGGGATCCGATTTGGACTTTTATCTGGATAGTTTTTCGGATCTGACGGTTTTGCCTGTCATCTGTAGCCCTAGCAATCCACCGGGTGGTTTTGCCACCTTGCTGAAGCAACAACTGGATCAAACTGCCAATCAACCGCAATCCACCCTGCCCGGCTACACGATTACCCGTACTACCACGGTTATCCCCAATCTGGATGTGTTGCAGGTGGGATATCAAGTGACTTTTGACCCAGCAGGTAGCGGCACCCCCTTATTGCTGGTGAGTGATTTTGTCACGGAAGTGATGCCTCGGGCAACCTCCATTTGCATTCGTCCTAGCGCTTGAATCGCTCCCAATGCTTTTTGCTTTTGTTGCTCTTGATCTGCTCTTGATCCTTTATCGGTGTTATTGAGGAAAACCATGAGTCCACCCGTCCCCAAACCATTTCCTCCCCTGCGAGGGTTCACCTTAATGGAAATGTTGGCGGTTTTGGTGATTGCATCTCTGCTCAGTGCTCTGGGCATTGCCGGACTAACCAACCTGGTGAAGCGCTCCAACCTGGCCAATACGGTGGCGCTCGTGCAGGGATCCCTAAAAGAAGCGCAGCGACAAGCTATGCTCAACAGTCGCCCTTGCCAGGTGGTGTTGGGCATCAGCTCTATCACCACCGAATGTCCTCCCGGCACCTTAACCCGCCGCGATCAACTCTCCAACTGGGTCAGGCTCTCCAGCGACATCACCACCCCAACCCCCAATGTAGTCAGCTTTAGCTATCGGGGTACAGTCTCCAACAATTGCCCGGATCCCACCAATTGCGGCACGATTCGTATCGAGTTTCCGGACGAAGAAGCTCGGTGTCTGCGGGTAGAAAGCTTGCTGGGGAAAGTATCCAACGATTTTGCCTGCGAGTAAGGAGGGATCCGAAGATGAACCGCCTGTCCATTTGTTGTCGCTCCCGCCGCACCACCTCTCGAACCTCTGCCCAAGGTTACACCCTGATTGAACTCCTGGCTGGGATCCTAATCACAGGAGTCACCACTTCTATTTCCCTGGGGGCATTGATGACATTCTTGCGTTCTGAACAGTTCAACACCACCGTTTCCACGCGCCTGCAGGATATGAACTTGGCTTTGGATCTGATGGCAGACGAATTGAGGGGAGCCAACCAGTTCACCGTACCGCCCACCTGTCCGAGCAGCGAACCCAGTTGCATTCCCGTGCTGGAATTTACAGTGGCTGGGGTGGGGCAACCGATTCGCTATTACCTACTCAACCAAGCGGACAATTCCCAGTCGGTGTTTCGCGACGGTGTCGGCTTTACCCCACAAGGACTGTATGCAGCAGGAACACCTTTTGCCGCTTTGGTGATTGACCAGATCCCGATAGACAGTGCCTTTACCTGTCCTGCCGGTAGCCAGGGAGCGGGCACGGCAGCGTTCAATGGCTGCATTCGCAACGGAAAACTGGTCAATATCCAATTGCGGGATCAAGACGGCAATGGAGTCAATGCCCAAATCGCCCGACGAGTGGGCTTGTAATGTGGAGAAGCGATACCCATGAATTCTCATCTCAACTGGACTCAAGTTGTCCGCAACGGGCTCCTTTGTGGGATCCCTGTGCTCTTGTTGGCTTGCTCTGGCCCAGGGAGCCAGCGTGTGGCGACGGATCCCAGTCCTACCCCGATCGCAACCTCCGCAGCGGCCGAAGCGGCGGAAACAGCAACAGAAGTAGCTCTTGACAACCGAACCCTGGAACAGGTCAACCAGCTACTCACTCAAGGACAAGAGTTGCTTGAACAAAAGGATCTTTCGAGAGCCTATGCCGTCTTGACGCATGCCGTGAACATGGCTCCTAACTTACCCGAACCCTATCTACATCGGGGCAAAGTTAATGAAGCTCAGCAACAACCCACTCAAGCCCTTTGGGATTATTCCCAGGCTTTACAGCTAAATCCTCGTTACGAAGAGGCCCTCCGTGCCCGTGGCTATCTCTACTACAACCTGGAGGATTATCCCAACGCGCTGGAAGATTACCAAACCGTCACCCAAATTAACCCCCTCCAAGCCAAAGATTTTCGGATCATGGCAGAGATCCAAGAAAAGTTAGAGGATCCTCGGGGTGCTTCCGATAGCCTAGAAACCTATTTGCGCCTCACTCTCAACCAACCCAACCAACCAGCAGAACGAGAGGAGTTATTGAATCGGGTGATCCAGCTGCGGATGCAGGCCACCCCCTGAGGATGGCCCAGGAGCGCTTTTGCAAGGACAGCGTAGGATAGAGTGATGTCCCCGAGGTGGCTTGTTGAGCCTAGTCACTCCTTGGGAATAGACCCTTTACTCAACTTGCTCCAATCGCCGTGGATTACAAAAGTACCCTCAACCTGCCCCAAACTCAGTTTCCCATGCGGGCAGAAGCCGCCAAGAAAGAGCCCGCCATCCAAGCGTTTTGGCAGGAAGAGCACATTTACCAGCGCTTGTCCGAAAACAACAGCGGGGATCCCTTTGTGTTGCACGATGGGCCGCCCTACGCCAATGGCGATATCCACATGGGCACCACCCTGAACAAGATCCTCAAGGATATTGTCAACAAATATCACATCCTGCAGGGGCGTAAGGTGCGCTATGTGCCCGGCTGGGATTGTCATGGACTGCCGATTGAGCTGAAAGTATTGCAAAGCCTGCCCGCTAAAGTCCGAGAAAGACTCACTCCGCTAGAGCTGCGGCAAAAGGCCAAGGAATACGCCCTCGGCTACATCGATACCCAGCGGGCCAGCTTCAAACGCTTGGGGGTGTGGGGAGACTGGGATCACCCCTACATGACTCTGAGTCCAGAATACGAAGCTGCTCAGATCGAGGTGTTTGGGCAAATGGCTCTCAAGGGCTATATCTATCGCGGTCTCAAGCCCGTTCATTGGAGCCCCAGTTCCCAGACGGCTTTGGCAGAAGCAGAGCTGGAGTACCCCGACAACCACATCTCCCGCAGCATCTATGTCGCTTTTCCCCTGAAAACCCTCAGCCCGGCAGCAGAAGCGGTTCTGGATCCCTTTATGCCTCAGTTGCGGGTGGCGATCTGGACCACCACCCCCTGGACGATTCCAGCCAACTTGGCCCTCTGTTTCAGCCCCAAGCTCACCTATGCAGTGGTGGAGTCGCCTCGGTTTGGACATCTATTGATTGCGGCGGATCTGCGGCAGCGACTGGAAACAGTCTTAGAGACTCCGCTGGAGGTAAAGGCAACCTTACCGGGATCCGCCCTGGAACACTCCCAAGGACAACATCCCCTCTACGACCGCGCCAGCCTTTGTGTGTTGGGGGACTACGTGACCACCGAATCCGGTACCGGCATTGTCCATACGGCGCCCGGGCATGGGGAAGATGACTTCAAAACGGGGCAAAAATATGGCTTGCCCATCCTCAGCCCCGTGGATGCTCAGGGGAAATTTACCGCCGAGGCGGGAGCCGATTTGGTCGGGTTGGATGTGCTCTCCAAACAGCCGCAAACCAGTGCCAATGAGGCAGTGATCCGAGCTTTACGGGCCGCCGGCGCTCTCCTCAAGGAGGAACCCTACAACCACAAATATCCCTACGATTGGCGTACCAAAGAGCCGACGATTTTCCGAGCTACTGAGCAGTGGTTTGCATCTGTGGCCGGCTTTCGGGAGCAAGCTCTGAAGGCCATCAAAGAGGTGAAATGGATCCCGGCGATTGGCGAGAACCGCATCACACCAATGGTGGCGGAACGTTCCGACTGGTGCATTTCCCGGCAGCGGGCTTGGGGGGTGCCGATCCCGGTGTTTTACGACGAGGAAACTGGGGATCCCTTGCTGACGGCGGAAACCCTTGACCACATCAAAACCATCTTTGCCAAGGAAGGATCCGATGCCTGGTGGCAGCGTCCGGTTGAAGAATTGCTGCCAGAACAGTACCGCAACAATGGCCGTACCTACCGCAAAGGTATGGACACCATGGATGTCTGGTTTGACTCCGGTTCCTCCTGGGCAGCGGTGGCCAAAGCACAGGGATTGGGCTACCCAGTGGATATGTATCTAGAGGGATCCGATCAACATCGGGGTTGGTTCCAATCCAGCTTGCTTACCTCTGTGGCAGTGAATGGCCATGCCCCCTATAAGTCGGTATTAACCCACGGATTTGTCCTGGATGAAAAAGGCCAGAAAATGAGCAAATCCCTGGGCAATGTGATCGACCCAATGCTGTTGATCAACGGCGGAAAAAATTTGCAAACGGATCCCGCCTATGGCGCTGATGTGCTGCGCTTGTGGGTTTCCAGTGTGGATTATTCGGGCGATGTACCGTTGGGTAAAACCATTCTTGGACAAATGGCAGATGTCTATCGCAAAATTCGCAATACCGCCCGCTTTTTGCTGAGTAACTTGTACGATTTTGATCCGGCTCAGGATGGGGTTGCTTATGCCGACTTATCAGAATTGGATCGCTACATTCTCCATCGCATGAAAGAGGTAGGATCCGAAATTAGCGAGGCTTTTAATAGCTACCAATTCTTCCGATTTTTTCAGGCGGTTCAGAACTTTTGCGTGGTAGATTTGTCTAACTTTTACCTGGATATCAGCAAGGATCGCCTGTATATCAGCCATGCCCACAGTTTGCGGCGGCGACAGTGCCAAACGGTGCTGGCTCTTCTGGTGGAAAACCTGGCCAAAGCGATTGCCCCGGTACTCTCCCATATGGCCGAAGAAATTTGGAGCCATCTGCCCTATCCCAAACCGACGCAATCGGTGTTTGAAGGCGGTTGGATGACGCTACCCGACACTTGGCTGGATCCGCAATTGGCCGCCACCTGGGAACAGTTGCGCTCCCTCCGCCAGGAGGTGAACAAAGCCCTGGAACAAGCCCGTACTGACAAGGTGATCGGCGCTTCCACCGAAGCCAAGCTCATCCTCAAGGTAGGGGATCCCGCTTTGTACGGGATCCTGGAGGCTCATGCCTCGGAGTTGCGCTATCTGTTCATCACCTCCCAGGTGGAGTTGGCAAAAACGGCCCAAGGATTGGAGATTGCCATTCAGCCTGCCGATGGTAAAAAATGTGTGCGCTGCTGGAACCATTCTGTACAGGTGGGTGAGTCAGCAGAACACCCCGAATTGTGTGAACGCTGTGTTTCGGCTTTGGCAGGAGAATTTTAAGGCTTCAGCGAATCGGTGAAACAGTTATGAAGTTATGACCCCTCCTCTAGCCCCCGCCAACCAGGCTCCCATGCTCAGAGTCCCGCTCCAAGTCCCGAAACAGAGGGGTGCTAAGGTAGCGTTCGCCAAAGCTGGGCTGGATCATGACGATCATCTTGCCGGCGTTTTCTGGTCGTTGTCCCACCTGAATCGCCCCCACCAAGGCCGCCCCTGTAGAAATACCGGAGAGGATCCCTTCTTCTTTGGCTAAACGACGACTGTAGGCCATGCTTTCTTCGTCATCAACGGCAATCACCTCATCCAGCAGATCTCGCCGCAACACATCCGGCACGAATCCGGCCCCGATCCCTTCAATGCGGTGGAAGCCCGGTCTTTTGCCACTCAGCACGGCGCTGCCTTTCGGTTCAATGGCCACCAGTTGAATGGCAGGATTTTTTGTCTTTAGAAATTGCCCTGCCCCTGTGATCGTGCCTCCCGTGCCAACCCCGGCCACCAGGATGTCGATATTGCCCTCTGTATCCTCCCAAATTTCTGGGCCGGTGGTTTTGGCGTGGATTTGCGGGTTAGCTGGATTGCTAAATTGGCCCAACATAAAGGCATTGGGGGTGCGCCGCACGATTTCCTCAGCTTTCCAGATCGCCTCTCCCATGCCGCCCGTGGCACTTGCCAGATGCACCTCCGCCCCGTAGGCTTTCAACAACAGTCGCCGCTCAAGGCTCATGCTCTCGGGCATGGTGATGATCAGCCGATAGCCTTTGGCTGCTGCCGCCATAGCCAAACCGATGCCGGTATTGCCGGAGGTGGGCTCCACGAGGATGGTTTTGCCGGGGGTAATCAGACCCGCCTGTTCGGCTGCCTCAATCATGCTGACGGCGATGCGATCCTTCACCGAAGCGGCGGGGTTAAAACTTTCCAGTTTCACCAAGATCTGTGCCCGACATCCTTCCGCCTGCGGGATCCGGTTCAACTGTACAAGGGGGGTGCGACCGATGAGTTGGGTAATGTTGGCGGCGATTTTCATATCGAGAGGAAAAACCGGTATTCAGGAGCAGCCAAGGGCTTTGTCCGATGCTAACTCTCCCCCAGGGATCCCTGGGTAACCTTCCCCAAAATCGGGCCCAGAGTCGGCTTCCGTAATCTGATGTTCAATCTCGGTTCAGGTGGATTCTGGTAAAGCGGATCCCTACGATCGGTAAAGTTTTCGCCGTGTCGGCAACAAAAGGGTTCCGGAAAATGATTTAGATTGAGATTACACCGGAATAGATGAGCCCATTATGCACCTGAGTGATCTCACTCATCCCAACCAGCTGCACGCTCTTAACCTGAGCCAGTTGCGCAGTCTAGCCCGCCAGATTCGAGACAAGCACCTGCAAACCGCGGCCAATTCCCCTGTCGGTTGTCACTTGGGGCCGGGACTGGGGGTGGTGGAGCTGACCTTAGCCCTCTATAAAACCCTCGACCTGGATCGAGACAAGGTGATTTGGGATGTGGGACACCAAGCCTATGCTCACAAGATGCTCACCGGCAGGTATGCCAACTTTCATACCTTGCGCCAAAAGGGAGGCATTGCCGGATACCTGAAGCGTAGCGAGAGCCGCTTTGACCATTTCGGGGCAGGGCATGCTTCCACCAGCATTTCCGCTGCTTTGGGCATGGCGATTGCGCGGGATCGGCGTGGGGACAACTTCAAAGTGGTGGCCATCATTGGTGATGGTGCCCTGACGGGGGGTATGGCTTATGAGGCGATCAACCACGCCGGACATCTGCCCAAGACCAACTTGATGGTGATCCTCAATGACAATGGCATGTCCATTTCCCCCAATGTAGGGGCGATCCCCCGCTATTTGAATCGCCTGCGCCTTAGCCCACCGGTGCAGTTTTTGGCCGATAGCCTAGAAGAACAGCTCAAGAATCTGCCTCTACTGGGATCCAGCCTCAGTCCAGAAATTGACCGCATGAAAGAGACCATGAAATTGGTCACGGCGGTACAAAACAACAAAACCGGCATCATCTTTGAGGAGCTGGGCTTTACCTATGTCGGGCCGGTGGACGGGCATAACCTGGCGGAGTTGCTGGATGCCTTTGAGTTGGCCCACGGGATCCCAGGCCCAGTGCTGGTGCATGTGGTTACCGTCAAAGGGAAAGGGTATGCCCCCGCCGAAGCGGAACAGGTGGGTTATCACGCCCAATCTCGCTTTGATTTGGCCACTGGCAAGCCTTATCCTTCGACCAAACCCAAGCCACCGAGCTATAGCAAGGTGTTTGGCCATGCCCTTTGTAAATTGGCCGAGCAGGATCCCCGCATTATCGGCATCACAGCAGCCATGGATACGGGTACGGGGTTGACCAAGCTGAAAGAAAAACTGCCAGATCAGTTTGTGGATGTTGGGATTGCCGAGCAACATGCGGTGACTTTGGCAGCAGGGATGGCCTGTGAAGGGTTGCGCCCGGTGGTGGCCATCTACTCCACCTTCCTGCAGCGGGCCTATGACCAGATTATCCACGATGTCTGCATCCAAAAGCTGCCGGTTTTCTTCTGTTTGGATCGCGCAGGGGTTGTGGGGGCAGACGGTCCCACTCACCAAGGCATGTACGATATCGCTTACCTGCGTTGTATTCCCGGCATGGTGGTAATGGCGCCCAAAGATGAGGCCGAGTTGCAACGGATGTTGGTGACAGGGGTGAACTACACGGCTGGCCCGATTGCCATGCGTTACCCACGGGGATCTGGGGTGGGAGTCCCCCTAGCGGAAGAAGGCTGGGAGCCCCTGCCGATTGGCAAAGCGGAGGTGCTGCGCAGCGGCGGGGAGGTGTTGATTCTGGCCTATGGATCGATGGTGCATCCCAGTTTGCAGGCTGCTGAGATTCTGAAGGAGCACGGCATTTCAGCCACGGTGGTCAATGCCCGCTTTGCCAAGCCCCTCGATACGGAGCTGATCCTGCCTTTGGCGGAGCAGAGCCGCTTGGTGGTGACAGTGGAAGAGGGCTGCCTGATGGGTGGGTTTGGTTCAGCGGTTGGGGAAGCGTTGATCGATGCAGATTTGAGAGTGCCGCTGCTGCGCTTGGGCGTGCCCGATCAATGGGTAGAGCATGCCACCCCCGAGGAAGCCTTGGCAGAATTAGGTCTGAACAGTGCTGGAATCGCCGAACGGATTCGGGACAAGTTTCAAGCACGCTTTCCAGCTGGATCCCTGGGTGAGGTTCCTCTGGTGGGTTAATGATTAGCTGGCTTACCGTGGCTGACTTATTCTGATTCTGAAAGCCCCATTTGCTGATTGAACTGATCGATAGCAGCTTGTTGCAGAGCTTCGGCAACAGGACGGGTTCGCAGCAGGATCTGCACATCCCGCATGAGCTTTTCCCCCCAGAGGTTTTCCCGTAGCACCTGCAAGCGGGCATATTCCGGATCCAAGCGCATCGCTTTTGCACCCAGCTCTTCTGCCCGCTCGGTTTCTCCCCGGATGTAGAGGGCGGTGGCCAGCGCCAGGTAGGGTTCTGCCATAGAGTCAATCATCTCCAAGGTGCGTTCCCAGCGGTCGATGGCAGCATCGATATCCCCCTGCTCGTAGTCCACCAGGCCAATGTTGTTCATGGCCGGCCAGTAGGAGGGATCCAGTTTTAGGGCTTCCTCATATTCCTGGCGGGCACGGTCGCCGTCATTCAGTAGCCAATAGGCATTGCCCAATTGGAAGCGGGCATTGGGGTTATCCGGTTGCAGGGCGACCGCCCGTTCTAGGGCTTCAGTGGCGGCAAAATAACTGCCCTGTCGTAGGTAAGAAGACCCTAGCGAGTAGAGAACAGCGGCATCCTCTGGGGCCAAAGCCCGGGCCTTTTGCAGCGATTGGTTGGCCTGGGCATAATCTCCCAGTTCCAGATGCACATTGCCCAAAACGTAGTGCAACTCTGAGGAATTAGGCACCATTTCAACCGCCAGTTGCAAGCGACGGAGGGCTTCCTCCGCTTGGCCAAACTGTGCCAATCGCAATGAGTCGGTGGCCAGTTGTAACCCTTGCGCCTGCATCAAGCCCCCATTGGGTACGGGCACATGCATCAACACTTGGGCAGAGGCCAGGGATCCCCATCCCCCCATCCCCAAGACAACCGCAAGGCTCACAGGCAAGATCCGCAGGCCACGGATAGGCTGAACAGTCAACAGGAATGACGGTAGCGACATAAGGCTCAAGCAGAACGGGCCATGCCCATGTTAGCCGCAGCGGGTAGGGATCCCTGGAATCCAGAGCTAATCCCGTTGACCTAAGGCCCGATCCAGGTTGAAGGCGGCACTGATCAAGGCCAGATGGGTAAAGGCTTGGGGGAAATTCCCCAATGCCTCGCCACTAGAACCAATCTGCTCTGCATAGAGGCCGAGGTGGTTGGAATACCCCAGCATCTCTTCAAACATCAGGCGGGCCCGCTCTAGCCAGATTGGATCGGCGGCCCCGGCCCGGGTCATGGCTTCGACCATCCAAAACGAGCAGATGTTGAACGTGCCTTCTTCTCCCTTCAGACCATCATCGGTTTTGTGGACATCGTAGCGGTGAACCAAGCCCCCCATCATCAGGCCCCCTTGTCGTAGGGGACGGCTAATGGCCTCCAGCGTTTTGATCATGCGCGGATCTGTGGGAGCCAAGAACAACACCAACGGCATGATCAGGGTGGAAGCATCCAGGGCTTCGCTGCCGTAGGCTTGCACAAAGGTTTGCAGCTGCTCGTTCCAGCCTTTGTCCATGATCTCTTCGTAGATTTGGTCGCGGATCCGTTCCCAGCGCAGGCGATCGGCAGGGAAGGAGCGTTTGTTGGCCAGCCGCAACGCCCGATCCAGCGCCACCCAGCACATCAGACGGGAATAGACAAAATGCTGCGGGCCACCGCGCACCTCCCATACCCCTTCATCCGGTTGGTTCCAGTTATCACAAACCCAATCCACCAAGCGGCGCAGTTGGGTCCAAAAGTCGTAGGAGATTGGGATCCCATATTTGTTGAACAGGTAAACCGAGTCCATCAGCTCCCCGTAGATATCCAGTTGCAGTTGGTTGTAGGCACCATTGCCAATGCGAACCGGACGGGATCCCTTGTAGCCCTCCAAATGATCCAAGGTGATCTCCGTTAGGTCTTTGCGCCCATCAATGGCATACACCAGTTGCAGGGATCCATCCGGGTTGGCATCGTGGGTGCGCTCCTCGATCCAGTGCATAAATCGGGCCGCCTCTTCCGTGAAGCCAATGCGCATCAGGGCATAAATGGTAAAGGCCGCATCTCGAATCCAGGTGTAGCGGTAGTCCCAGTTGCGTTCGCCGCCAATCCCTTCCGGCAAACTGGTGGTGGCCGCGGCGATGATCCCTCCGGTGGGCTCGTAGGTGAGTAACTTCAGGGCCAGGGCCGATCGATGTACCATTTCCCGCCAGCGACCCGTATAGGTACACTGCGAAACCCAGTGCCGCCAAAACTGAACGGTGTGCAAAAACAGCTCATCCGCCCGTTGCTGTTCCACAATGTCGCAGGTGCTCAAATCTCGATCCTGCTGTAGCACCACAAAGGTGGTTTGTTCTTCTTGCAGGGTAAATTCTGAAACGACTCCATCCCCATCAATCTCTAGCGGCACGTGAGCCGTCAGTTCCAGGGCCAAGTCTTTACTGATAAAGTTAGCCCCACAGCCGATCAACTTGGTGTCGTGGGGATCCCGTCCATAGTTAAACGCAGGCCGACAGATCAGCTTGAAGGTCATACTGCCCCGCACCGCCCGTACCCGCCGGATCAGCCAGTGGTAGCCTGGTTCATCCGGTCGCAGACCCACCGTCATGTAATCCACCACGTCGCCGATGCCGGTTTCAGCAAAAAAGCGGGTCACCAGTACATTGGTATCCGGCCAATAGAATTGCTGGCTTTTGACCCTTTCTCCCACCGCTGTAATTTGAAATCGGCCTCCTTTTTCATCATCCAAAAGGGCACCGAAAATACTGGGAGAATCGAAACGGGGCAAGCACAGCCAATCAATCGAACCATTCATCCCCACCAGCGCCACACTTTGCATATTGCCGATAATGCCGTAGTTTTCGATCGGTTGATAGGACATGTTGGATCGCGCCAAAGGGTCTATCGCTAGCCTAACCGAGGGATCCCAACTCAAAAATGAGATTGAGATGAAAATCGAACTGGGATCCTAGGATGAACCCATACAGTGTTACTCTCGCCCCGTGACTTGTCTAGCCCAAGGGTTTCCCATGCCTTCTACTGTTCCCCAACTGGAGCGCCTGCACCTTGAGGTGACCAACGTTTGCAACTTCAAATGTGAGTTTTGTCCAGATGGGATCATGCAGCGGCGACGGGGGCACATGGATCCGGCTCTGTTGGAGCAGATTTTGGATGAGGTGGCAGCAACCGGATTGGCCCGCATCCTCACCTTTCACCTGATGGGGGAGCCGCTGCTCTACCCGCATATCTTTCTGGGCATTGACATGGCGGTGGCACGCGGCCTTGATTTGCACCTGACCAGCAATGGCAGCACCTTTGCCCTCTGGCCAGAGCACATTGATCGGCTCATCCACAGTCGTCTTCCCAAACTGACGATTTCTCTGCAAACCCCCGATCCGGTGACATTCCTGATTCGGGGTGCCCCCCCTCGCCTCACCGCCGAGCGCTACTTTGCCGGCATTACCCAGTTTCTGCAAGCGCATCTGCGCTCCGATAGCCCCACCCAGGTTCACCTAAAGTTCCTCGATACTAGCCCCCACCCCTTTTTGGTGCCCCACAAAGCCCTTGCGGTGATCAACTCCGCACAACAGATGCGTTCAGAACTCTCGGCTTGGGCCACGCGCGCCCTCGAAGGGATCCCGGATGCCCCCGATGCTGCTTGGGTGGGATCCCAAATTGAGACCTACCGACCCGGACGTTGGCAACTCATTCGCATCCATCCGCGCTTGGTTTTGGAAACTTTCCCCCTAGATAGCTGGAGCAATGTCGAGACTGAACAGGTGATCCCGGCCCGTTGGGGTTATTGCAATGGGGGATCCCAGCAGGCGGGGGTTCTCTACGATGGCACCGTCGTCCCCTGCTGCAAAGATTATGAAGGGCGAATCCCCTTGGGACAGGTGAGGCTAGGGGGATCCCTGGCTGACATTTTGGCTGGCTCACCCGCCTGTACTTTGCGACAAGGGTTTGATCGGTTTCAGGTGAACAACGCCGTTTGTCAGCGCTGCATCGGTGCAGACACTCCCGCCAAAACCTTGGCCAGACAAGTGGGATCCATCGCTTATTTCAAGTTCTATCGACCTCTCAAGCAAAAGCTGAACCCGGGCTGGGGAGAGGTTTAGACCCAGAATCAGTCGGTGTCCCTTGACAAATAAACCGACAAATAAACCGGGCACAGGCGCGGGCTTCACCGCCACTAACTGGAAGCACTGGTGTAAAACCGCAGGGCAAAGCGCCAAAAAATATGGGATCCCCACAATAGCCCTACCGCCAGCAAAGCGGATCCCAACAGCCATTCCCATTGCACTCGGCCCAGCAGGGTTTCCGCTGGGATCGTTGTTAAAAAGGCCACCGGCACGATGAAGGTAAAAAACACTCGGTAAGCTGCCGGATAGGCCACAATCGGAAATCGCCCCGCCTCCACCAAGCCCCGCAACACCTCTGTGACATTGTAGATTTTCACAAACCAAATGCTGGTTGCCCCCAACATAAACCAGAGGCTATAGAGGATGACCAACCCCAACCCCAGCGGCAAGAGACCCAACCCATAGGCCCAAAGCGGTAACCCCAGTTGGATCCCTGCGTACAAGATCACCGACAGCCCGAAGCCAATATCCGTCAGCCCCCAAGGAGAAAACACCCGTGCTGAAAGCCAAAACTGGCTGCTAATCGGTTTGAGTAAGACAAAATCGAGGGTGCCTTCCTGAACCTGTTGCACAATGCGGTTCAAATTGGCATTAAAACTGCTGGTCGCCACCCCCTGTAGGATCGTGAATATGCCCAACACGATCAAGGCTTCCGGCCAACTCCAGCCGCCAAACTGATGCCCTTGCTGATAAAACAACGACAACCCAAACAAGGCCCCCGCCAATCCACCTAAACTGCTCAAGCTGGCGAAGAGAAAATTGGCTCGATACTCCATTTCAGCCGCAATCGAGGTACTCCAAAACAGCCGCAACACCCGCCAGTAGCGCATCATCACCCGTCTTCCCGAAGCGGAGCATTCAACTTACGGTAGCAGCGGCTGGTGATCAGGTAGGGGTGAAACACCTCCAAAAACCGGCTCTGCAACACCCGAAAAAAGTTCTCAATCACCTGCGGATCGTCGAGATGAAAGGGGAACTCCCCCTGAAACCCCTTAAAAAAGTACCAGTTGATCACCAGCTTGCCCTCCGGCTTCAGCCAGTCGTGAAACTGCCGCAACTGCCCCACCGGATCCGGCAAATGTTCCACCACATCGAAACAAACCACCGTATCGAAGCGGATCCCTGCCGGGAAAACCTCTGGGCACCGAATCCGTTCTGTTAAACCCAACTGCTCTGCCCGCAGCTTCATCAACTGCCGATGGATCGGGTTGAGATCCCAAAAGATCACCTGTTCCACCGCCGGACACAACGCAGCCCCAATCGCATGGGTACCAATGCCACCGCCAAAATCCAACACCAGCCCACGCGCTTGATCCGCCAGTAAGCGCAAGGTATCGCCAATGTAGTCGGTGCTGCTCAGGTGCCAGGCGGCCAAGTCCAGCAGATAGGCGGATCCCACCTGATCCCGGTAAAACTGATCCGCTTGATCCCAGCGAAAGTCTCGCCGACCCAACTCTGCCAGTTGTTGCTGCCCTGCCTTTAGCTTTTCCTGTAAATCAGCCGTATCCAGGCCCAGAAAGAATCCCAGGTGGGCTTCCAAATCAAAGGCGTTTTCCCAAAAAGGGCGCAGAGCAGGCGGGATCGGGGACACAGTTACCCAAAATTCAACAGGACTGGACAAAGATTGAACCCATTCGCAGGCATCGACGGGGATCCGGATCCCTGCCCGCAAACCCTTACCAAGCTCAGATCAAGCGGCAGTAAATCCTTTGGTATCTTTGGCCCCAGCCAAAGTGGTAGACCCCGTAGGAGAAGGTGTTTTCAACAGAGCCGCTAGGGTTTCCGGGCTGAGGCGATCGGTGGTTTCCACAATGGCCGTGACATTTGGGCCAAACCCAATCTTATCGAACGGCCTGAGAGGGTGAGACAACACGGCTTTGCCATTGACAAACAAACCATTGGTGCTGCGCCGGGATCCAGGGCTGCCATCGAACACCATGTAGCTGTGCCCCGCCTGGTTCTCTTCTGGGATGCGGATGATCAGGGCATGTTCCCGCGAGACGCAAGAATCATACAGGCGAATGTGGTTGCTCGGGGAGCGCCCCACCGAGTAGTAGATGTTGTCTAGCACTACGCCACGCTGGCCCAGCTGATCCGTGAAGATCAAGACCAAATGAACCGGCTTGGATTGAGCAGAGGCATCCATCACAATTGGGGTACCCAACGCAGCAGGTATAGGCAAAAGCGGCAACCTGAAGTCAAGAACTTAGCAACTGAAAAAGACCCCAGGGGAAGTTCTCCCTTTCTCTTCGCACACTCGCACACTATTATATACAGCTTACCTACAGCCGTAACCCTGACACGGAGTTCTCCTCGGAGGTGTTACTTGGGTGGGGAAGGGATCCCTATCTCCCCAAAGTATCCAAGACCCCGTTCAAAACCCAGTTGTTGCAAAATTGGCAACCGCTCAGCCCAAGTCCAACCGTTCTCTTAAGCTGAGAATCAGGTACAGCCAGATGCAGCCCCCGCACCTTTGCCAAGAGGGATGAGAACATGGTAAGTGTCTGTGGGATCCCGAATCTAGGGTATCCGAACTTCCCGCCGCGAGGCTGCCGGGGTCACGGGCACAAAGTATTTTTCCCTAGAGCGCAAGCGGAGCAGGTTGCGGGTTTGGCGCAGACAAGAGATCATAGAGTCTTGTCGAGACACAATGCTCCCATTGACAGCGTGACGGTGGAACACAAGCACACTCTTTTGGACAATCGGCCCGATGGTCTCAGCACAGCCACCGGCACTATCAAAGCCCAATTGGACTTGTTATTGCTGGGGCTGGAATCCCTGAGCGGAGAAAGCTCTGAGGCGGTTCTGGCCGCCGCCCAAGCTCTGAACTTGCAAGAACGCATTGGGGATCGAGTGGCCCTATGGCGACTCCGCAATGCCAACCCCTTACGGCGTAGCAGCGGTGGGCGTAAGAAGGTCGATATCGAGGAAGCCCGCGCCCTTGTGCTGGTGATTGGCCATATGGCAGCCCAACAACAGGCCCGTATCCGCAGCACCCTCGAACAGTTGGAAGCCGCGGTCGAGCAGGAGCGCAACCCGTTCCATCAACCCCTAGTGGGGGATTACCTGGACGAATTCCTCTCCCATTACCGCAGCCGTATGGTGGATGGGGATATGCGAGATGAAAACAGCATCACGGAATTGGCCCTGCGCATTCTGATTGAGTTGATGTTCTACAGCAGTCCCAAGGGCACCCAACGACTTTGGACCGCATTGCTCAACCGTCCAGAGATGGATTTGCCAGGTGATCAGGAAGAGGACGACGTTGCCCAACCCGCCAATTCCAGTTCCGATGCCTTCCCGGCCTCCTGAAGGGTTGATTGTGTTTGATTGTGTTCTGTAGTATGTCCTTCGCCTTTTGCCGTCATGCCTAGTATTAGCCACGCCTATCAGCAACCCACCTCCACCCTCACGGTTCAGGGGGAAACCGCGGCTCTCCCCGATGCCCCGGAGAAGGGTACCGCCCCACCGGTGCAAGCGATACAGCGAGGGTTTGAGTGCCAGTTGGAAATCCGACAGGGGGAAGCCCGCAAAATGCTGCGGGGAGATAGCGTTTGGCTGAACGACCTAATCACCGTGATCAATCGCTACGTTGAATCCCAGCTGCGGGGTGAGCCGAAGGGGACGTTCAGCGGCACAGTTGCCATTCGTCCTCTCGATTTTATTTTTCACCGTCTCACGGTTCGGCAGGGAGAAGAAGGGATTGCCCAGGTGGATCTCTCCATGACGCAGCTTTACGATCTGCTGGAGAACTTGACCCAGGTGGCGACAGATATCCCGCATCTGAGCAGTCTCAAGACTCAACCGGTACGGGCTTGGTATCGTCAACCCACCGGCATTGCCGCTCTGGTGGTGGGGGGAATCGCTGTTGTGGCCGGTGTTGGGGTTTTGGCCACCCGTACCCCAGAAGCAGAAAACCAAACTGCCAATCGGGTGCAAGAACAACTCACCACGCCCACTTCGCTGGAGTCCGCCGAAACAGCTGGCCAAGAGACTGCCCCTGCTGATAGCCGCACCCTTTCTGCAGATCGAGAGGCTGATGTGGATGATCTAGATCTTCTCAGCCGTCTCCGGGAGCAATTGGCAGATCAGTGGCAATCTCCCCCGGATTTACAGGAGAGCCTGGTTTATCGAGTAACAGTGGATGCGACGGGATCCCTGCTGGCTGCTGAACCCGCCAACGAGCTGGCCCAAGAGCGGCTGGGACAAACCCCTCTGGCGGATTTACCGGATTTGCCTCCGGATCCCTTGCCAACGGGTGCAGAACAGTTTCGGGTCAGCCTGGATCCAGACAATCAGCTGGAAGTGACTCAAGATTAAACCTCTTGGCTGGAAACCTTCTTCCCCCAATAAGTCTTTTTTTTTACCGATTTCAAAAAGGGATATGAGGATTGACTGCAGGGCTGCAGTCCGTAAAGCGCTGCAAGAGCGCACCCACCATTGCGGTGAATGCGGTTCGGTCAAGCCGAGGGATGTGGTCAGCGCTCAAGTGATTCGCAATCATGGGCTCTCAGTCGTGGGACTTACGAAAAGCAGCGTAAAGCCCCCGGTTTCTAACCGGGGGATATAAGCGCACAGGCTGAATTTATTCAGCAACAGAAATAGTACATACAATAGTCCCCATGAAACGGGTCACCACCACACTCAAGCTCAAGTTTCTTGACCTCAATGCGGTCAAAGCAGAGATGTTCGACCAGACGGTTTGTGCGACAACCGAACTGGCAAACGAACTGCTCCGCATCAGTCCAAAGGAACGAAAAGCATTAACAACCGCCAAAGTGGTGACACCACTCAAGTCGGCCCTCTCCAACCAGGTGATTCGTGTCCTGAAGGGGAAAGCCGGCCAGCGGGTCAAACACTTCAAAGTGTTCTGGCCAGAGGTCAACAACCAAAACTGGAAGCTGCACAAAGTAGGTAGCACCTACTCGGTGAGTTTTCCCACGATTCAGGGTGACAAGCGGGTTCCCCTTGAGGTTAGCAGTTCCTACTATGCCGAGCGTCTTGAGCGCATCCTGGCTGAGCAGGATTGTGAACGGGGAACCTTGAAACTGATGCAAATACGTGGGGTTTGGTATGCGGTTGTATCTATCACTTGGGAAGTTCCCGAAGTGAAGAGTACGGAGCGACTGGGTGTTGACCGGGGGCAGAACCGTTTGGCAGTGGCGGCCACCCGTTGGGGTCGGGCGGTGTTTTTTGGGGGTGGAGAGGTAGCCTATCGTCGTCGTCGTTTCCAGAAGCGTCGTGCCCAGTTGCAGCAGGCGGGTAAATACCGAGCACTCAAGCGACTGGAGCGCAAAGAAGCCCGGTGGATGAGGGCGGTCAACCACACCGTTAGCCGCCGCATTGTGCGGTTTGCCAATGCGGTAAATGCGGATGTGTGGATGGAAGACCTCTCGGGTATCCGCCAATCCAGACAGAGCCAGAAGGCGCGTTCGGATGCCGGGAAATCGCGCCATACCTGGTCGTACTACGACTTGGAGTGGAAGGTTGCCTACAAGCTGGAAATGGCGGGCAGGACGCTGCATAAACGTCCTGCTGCCTACACATCCAAAACCGACCACAGGACAGGATTGATCTGCTCCGCAGGGCCGGAGGCCATTGGGAAAAGGAGTGGGCATTTGTTCACCGGGCAGGACGGGTATTGCTGTGATGCCGACTGGAATGCCGCAATGAACCTAGCCCAGTGGGACGGCTTTTCGTGTCCCTTGAGTCTAAAAGAAGCCCTGCCCGTAATAGGTAGGGTCGGCTCAGGGGATGGGGTAGTTGGCAATCCCCTGAACTCCATGAATACCTTGCAGTCTAAGGTTGCAAGGGGCTAGAAGGGAGAATCCCCCGGTTTCTAACCGGGGGAGTGTCAAGGCTGATGCAATCACCTGTGGACGGGTTCTGTCGGGGGCATTGCCTAGACAAGACCGAACGAAGCAGGTAGTTGCTGGAGCGATCCAGTGAAGCCCGCGTTGTACCCCAGGTCAGTGTCGGGAGAACGTCATATCTGGGTCTATTGCCTTGAGATGGAGTGAAGGCTGGAGATGTAAAGAACGGGAACGGCATCGGGAGACTCAAGCTACCGGCCTGACCTCATCGCTGCCCACTGGTAAAAGCAAGCGAGAGACGTAGCGCCCGTCGGAGGACTGATAAAAGGAGAGCTGTCCCCCCATCCGCTGTACCATCCGTTGACACAGGCTCAGTTCCAAGCCAGGGCTGACCGTGAGGGGAGACTTGAGCAAGGGATCCGCGTAGATCACCATCTCCGGATCCAACTGCAGCGCCGCCATCAGGTTGGGGTCAAAGCTGCCCTGATCCACCACCAACAGTTCTACATACCCCTCGCTGGCTTGGCTCCACAGATCCAGCCGTCCCCCTTCCGGACTGCGCTGCGCTGCTGCCACCAGCACCTCCCAGAGGATCATCTCCAGTCGCCCTGCATCCCCCTGAACGGCAATGGCCATATCCCCGTGGGCCCGCGGCCACAGTTTTCGTTTTTGCGTCAGCCCTTCCAGTCGGCGTAGACCCTTGCGAACCAAAGCCGCTAGGGGCACCGATACCGAATCTGGCCGCACCTGCCAAGATTCTGACTGCAGCAACGGCCCCGTGTAGGTGGTCAAATCCCGCAGTCCTCTGCCGATCTCCACCACCTTCTGCCAGCGAGTCGCCTCGTCACCGGGAGTTTCCGGTACCTGACCGAGACGACGCAGGTTCTCCAGCAGGGTATTCTGCATATCCAGCAGACGGCGATGCTTATACCAGTTCAATTCACTAAGCACCTCCTGCCGTTCCTGGAGCGTGTGGATCCAGAGTATGCGCCGTAGTGTCCAGCAGCAGGTTTGGGCGATCAACATCACTGCCGCCCGCTCATAGGGATCCCAAACTTTTCCGGCTTCTGCACCCAAGATCAGGACCCCCAAAGGAGCCAACAAATCTGCCCCGGATCCCAGAGGCATGAGCAGCCAGGATCCTAAGCCAATGGAATTTAACCAGGTGCGGCTGGCGGAGGGGATCTGCTCGTGGGTGAGGGGCAGGGGTTCTACCGATTGCAGCGCGTAAGCCAGTAAGGGATCCTGCAGACTGATCTCGGTGGGGCCCGTCGGACGAAACTCGGAAGCCGTGGCAAAGGGAGGTTGCAATTGGCCGTGACTGGCTCCGGGCCGCCAACTGACCAAGAGGGCCAAAGGGATCCCGAGCAATTGGGCGGTTTGTTGCACGGTGGTGTTGTAGATCTCCGGCAGGGTGGAGAGGTTTTGCAGCGTTAAACAGGTGGTGCTCAAGCCATTCAGGAGTTGCGCTTGTCGTTGCCGCGATTCCTCCAATTGACTTTGCCGCAACACCACCCCTAATTGTTGAGCGATCCCCCGCAGCAGTTGCCGCTCCTCCCGGCTCCAGGCCCGCAGTTGCTGGTGCATGACCAGGATTAACCCTTCAATGGGGGCAGCCTGGGTTTCGCTGACGTGTCCGGTGTAGGTGAGCATTAGGGAACGGGTGCCTAAGGCAGCCAATTCCTGCCGCCAAGACAGCAGCCGCAGATCTTGATCGTAGTTTTCCGCCACCAATACCTGATTGCGCATCAGATCCCCCCAGTCTTGTTCGCTCAAGGGGGTGAATTGCTTCGGTAGGGGCTGTTTGCCCTCACTGCGGTATTCGTAAAACAGGCGCGGAGTTTGCGTACCCGGATCCAACATCAACACCACCACTGCACTGGCTTTCAGGCGTTGACCCAAGCCGCTGATCGCCTGCTGTAGAGCTTGTTGTTGATCCGCTTGGGTGTAAACTGAACGGGCCACCTGTTGTACAAACTCTTGGTCACTGGCCAACTGCCGGATCCTCTGATCCAGCCCTTCCAAAGGTGTAGCCAACGCCAACCAGTTGCCGGCGGCTGCCACCAATTGCCGCTCGGTGTCCTGCCAGGTACGGGGCACATCCGATTCCACGCAGATAAACCCGAGCAGGTCTTTTTGCAGCAAAATTGGGGCTGCTAAGACCGCCTGAGCCCGCAACTGTTGCATCAATTTAGGGGTGATCTCAGAGCGGGTTGTCCCTGTGGCATCATGGGCCACCACCACCTGTCCATCGGCAAGGGTGTAGTACATATCCCCCAGTTCCCGCAGGGGCAGGCTGCCATCACGGGCTGGGGTTGCTGC
This sequence comes from Thermostichus vulcanus str. 'Rupite', assembly GCF_022848905.1. Classification (NCBI taxonomy): domain Bacteria; kingdom Bacillati; phylum Cyanobacteriota; class Cyanophyceae; order Thermostichales; family Thermostichaceae; genus Thermostichus; species Thermostichus vulcanus. The sequence continues at coordinate 136,166 of NZ_JAFIRA010000001.1, read as the reverse complement.
GGTTTTGGTGCCTTTTGCAAGAGGAGGAGCGGGTGGGCCAGCTTTGGGGGCTGTGAGATGGGGGCTAAACTGCCCTTGGCCGCGTTCGTGCCAGTACACCTGAACGCGCACCGCACCGATGAAGGACTGTAATTCCTGCGTTACCAAGCTGACCCGCTCCTGCAGGGATCCCGCCTGCCGCATAGCGATGCCCAAAGCGACCAAAGGATCCTCAAGGCGCTTTTCGGTCTGCTGTTTCCAAGCGGATTCCAGCTGCTGCAAAGAGGCGGCCAACTGCCCCAGCAAGATGCCGAGGAGTGCTTTTTCCTCTTCGCTGGTGGTAATGCCCCATACCTGGGATCCCAGCATCAACACGCCCAAGCAGCGGCGTTGGCTGCGAATCGGGTGGATCAAGCAACCCTGGATCCCGCCCAAACGCTTGGATTCCCGTTGCCAAATGCCCATGCGGGGCTCTTGCGACATATCCGGCAGGCTGATCGGTCGCTGCTCGATCACCACCTGCTCCATAATTTCCCCTGGCTGGAGGGGATGCACAGCCCGCAACAGGGTTTGATCCTCGGGGAGAGTAACCCCACCCTGGCCCACCAGCTGATGGTTCTGGTAGTCGTACAAGGCCAGCCAGATGAGGGGTGCCACAAACACGGCCCCAACATAATCCAGGGTGAGTTGAATCAACGCCTTAGCGTCGGTCTGCTCCCGCATCTGCTGCAACGTGGCTTGCAAGGCCACCAGAGGTGTTGTTGCCTCTGAACCATCAGAGTAGTGGGGCCCAGACTGAACCATATTCAAGTTCTCCCGAGGGCAAAAAGGCTGTATTCGCCAGATTTTGGCTCCCCTTGAGCTTAGCTTCCAAACCATAGGCTGGGTAGCATCCCGAGGGGGCGAGCCTGAGGGAGAAGGGTGCTCCTATCTTAAGCGCCTTGAACCGGGATCCCGCGCAGTTTGTGGGTGTTGGTCACCAAGCTCTGGGCAAAGCGCTGGAACCGTTGCTGCAGGTTCTCATCCTTGAGATTGCCCTGTTCGTCGAAGGCGTTCCAAGCTCGACCAATGGCAATTTGATCGGGAATGACCCAGCCGTGCACCCAGCGCACGATCAGACGCATTTGATTGAGAGTATTGCTGTTGGTTTCGCCGCCCAAAACACTGATCAGCCCGAAGACTTTACCTTCCAGTTCATCAAAGCTGAGCAGATCGAGGGCATTTTTCAGGCTGCCACTGATGCTGCCGTGGTATTCGGGACTGGCCAAAATGATCCCATCCGCCTGTTTCAGGGTCTCTTTCAAGACCGCAACATCGGGATAGTCGGCGTAAGATTCAGACCCATCCACAAAAGGTAGGTTCATCTGCCGCAAATCGAGAATGTGCAGTGGGATCCCCAGTTTTTCAAACTCGCGCCGCGCTACCTCTAAAGCCCGATAGGTGGAGGAATTGGGCCGCATACTCCCTCCGATCGCCACGAAACGAACCGGAGAAGCCTCAGGAATAGCAGTTTGAGGATCGACAGTAAGAGGTTGAAGAGTTGAGGTAGACATTATCTCAGTTCCAACAAAACATTGCTTGGGCTACGGATTATCATAACTCATACTAACTCCGCTTTGTAAAGATCCCTTTAGATTCCTCTGGATTCCTCAGCTCAGGTCCATGGTTCATCCCTCTTGGGATCCCTGTTGCCAAGGCCAACGCATCACCTGCAGGAGGTTGGAAAAGTCATCTCGCCAGATCGGATCCCCGGCTTGGGGCAGGAGCGGTTGCCAGGGATCCCGCATCGTCCATTTGGTTGGGTCTGCCGTCATCAGAACCCAGTGGGAAGGCGCTAACCCCGCTTGTCGCTCGGCTGGGGAGAGCTCTGTCTGGGCTTGCTGCCAGGCTTGGAGGTGGAGTTGACCGGCTAACCCCGCCAACACGGGAGTCAAATTCAAATGACGATTGGTAATGTTAAACAGCAACCCGCCTTGGGGCTTTAGCTTGTTCAGATAGAGAATCAAGGCCTCTTGGGTGAGCAAATGCACCGGCACCGCGTCGGAACTAAAGGCATCCATCACCATGAGGTCGTAGCTCTCATCCGGGATCCCCCCCAGGGTCAGCCGTGCATCCCCCAAAATCACCTTGGACGGGGCCAAATTCAAATAGGTGAAATAGTCTCGGGCTAAATGCTCTACCGCCGGATCCAGCTCAAAAAAGGTCCAAGTATCCCCCGGTTGAGCGTAGGCCGCTAGGGTGCCGATCCCCAGTCCCAACACCGCAATCGCAGGATGCGGATCCCGAACTTGCTGGCGAAACTGGGCAAAAACCTGCCCCACTGGCCCGGAACGAGAGAAATAGGTGAGCGGTTCAGAGGCTATTTCGGGATCCAAGTTTTGACTGCCGTGGAGCGTCGTGCCGTGCAGAAGGCTGCGGAAGGATCCCGCTGCGGTGTGAAAGTCCACGATCCGGTTCAGCCCTAGGGCATTGCGTTCGGTATGAATCACCTCTAGGCCCAGTCTCAGCCAAGGTTGCCCCAGCAGCAAAACCATCCCGAAGGTCATTCCCGCCCAAGTCACTGCTGTTTTCCAACCGGATGTCTTCCTACTGAATGTCTCCCTGCCGGTCATCACCCACAGCCAACCCAGCCCCAGCCCCAAACCCACCCCGGATCCAACATTCAGCCATTCCTGGAGCTGAAAGCGCACCATCAGCAGGGGCAAGATCAGCCCCAATCCCAGCCAGAGGCCCACCCCCCCACCCCGCGCCGCCATCACCCACAGCGATAACCCCAGCAGCAGCGGATATTCCAGCAGATTGTGAAACACCTGCGCAGCCAAGAGGGCGGCAAACAGTCCCCCCAGCCCACCACCAAAAGCCAGCCACAGATAAAACTGGGTCAACTGCTCTGCTGCCGGACGACGCCGGGCCAGTTCGCTGTGACAGCCCCAGCACACCAGCCCAAAAGCCGTCAAATGCAGCGGTAGTAACAGGAACAACGGTTTCACCAAGCCCAACGCCTGTACCCCCACCGCCAAACAAGCCAAGAGCGCCGCTACCCCTGCCCCCACCCCATTCAGGTCATAACCTGCAAAGGCCAGCATAAAGGTGATCAAATAGAGGGCCAGCGGAATCGCCCACAGCAAAGGCACCGCCGCCACATCGGTGGTCAACAGGGTGGTGACGGCTACCAGCAGGCCCGAAGGCACAAACGCCAACGCTGCCCAACGCCAGGGATCCCCCGCGCTTACGAGGGAGTTGGTCTGCCCTTGACGCTGAGCACCTCGATCCTGAAATGGATTGAATTGATCCCTGAACTTAAATTGATCAAACTTCAATTGATTAGGGGTATGCGCACCGAAATGATCACTAAAATGATCACTAAATTGATCCTGTTGATTGTTTTGATCGTGATCGTTGGGATCCTCGGAAACACCCATTTGCCGATCAGGCTCTGCCGGGTCTTCAGAGGCAAGAAAAGAGCTTTGACCCTCTAAGGAGGGTTTTGACCCCGAAAACCTCTGCCCCAGCAGCAGGCCACTGCCACAGAGCAGCACCAGCCCGCAGACCAGCCCATAGGCGATCCCCCACAGGCGAGTTTGCCAGGCTAAAGGCAACCCCGGCTCCAGGAGCAAAGGATAGACCAACAGCCCGGCCAAGCTGCCCGCATTGCTGGCCACGTACAGAACATAGGGATCCCGCCTCGCTTGCACTGAGGGATCACCGCCCCCCACCGCAAACCAGTGCTGTACCAAGGGAGTTGTAGCGGAGAGCAACAGCATCGGCCCCCCCACCGCCAAGGTCAACTGCACCCACAACGCCAGCACCGGCGACTGCACCCCCTCCGGGATCCCCTCAGAAACCCCCAAACGAAAAGGCAGCAGGCTCAACGCCGCCAGCAGTAAGGCCCCGTGGATGAGCACACCGGATCTTGGCGCAAACCACTGCTGCACCCGATCTGCCCACAGGTAGCCTAACCCCAGCACCGCTTGAAAAAAGGCCAGGCAGGTATTCCACACCAGCGGGGATCCCCCCCATACGGGCAACAGCAACTTGCCCACCAGCAGTTGCCCCCAAAAGAGGCAAAAGGCACTACCAAACAGGCAAAGGGAAAACAGCCCCATCAAAGCCGCACCGCCCAAATCCTTCGCCCGACAGTATGCCCTAGCCTCGCCAGATCCCCGCCGTTGATCAACGAGTCAGCACCTGCAGCGGATAGCGCTCCGCCAATTCTCCTTCCACTTTGGTCAGCCATTCCGGCTGAAAGACCCAAACTTGTCCCTGCTGCACACGACCATCCGGGTTTTGGGTTAATTCCAGCCAGTAGGCCAGTTGGTTCCCCTGTAGGACAACCCCCTGAATGGCTCGGGAAAGACTGTAGGTTTGGTTGCCCGCCAAGGCTTCTGGGGCAGGGTAGCGGATCACTTCCACTGCCTGATCCAGATCAGCCGCAATTTCCGGCCCATAGATATCCCGAATCGCTTGGAACAAATCTTCTGGAGTCAGACCCTGCGGGCGGAAGAAGGTCATCCGCTCCGAGCGAATCGTTTCCCGATCCAGAGGATTGATAATTCTTCCTGGCGGGGCCACCGAGGCCAAAAACGTGAAACGGGATCCATCGGGATCCACACGGTTGATGTTCAGAGTTTCACCCGGACGAGGCCGCAAAACAGGGTTGTCTCGCACCCAGGCGGCAGCTTGATCCGGAGATTGCCCAGGGATCCCCCAAGCCACCGGCTGTAGGCCCAACACCGCCCCTGAAACCAATCCCAAACTCATCCAACGGGATTGTCCCATTCGCTGGACTGCCTGCTTGAAAACGGGCCACTTGTCGCAAAGCACGTTCTTGATTCCTCCCGACAAACACTGTTGTAGGTCACTGCACGTTCTAATCATGGGTTTGGAGCAGGCCCTGCTTCTCAAAGTCTGGCTGAGGTTCTAGGCCGCCTTTCCCTTCCCTACTGTATCTGGACAGATCGGGGTACGGATTGCGTCTCAGCGCGGGCCTTACGGCCACTGACTGCAAGGACAACAAGGCTCAACCCCTGGATGAGCTACCCAGATCGACCGGCGGTTTATCCCGCAAAACGTGAAAAGTATCTTAAGATCAACGGTGAGCAAATCTCACACGCATTAAGTCAGCACCTCAGGAGGTAACCGATGGCTCTCGTTGCAATGCGGACGCTGCTGGATCATGCCGCTGAAAACGGCTACGGCATTCCTGCCTTCAATGTCAACAACATGGAGCAGATCCAGTCGATCATGCAGGCAGCCCATGAAACCAACAGCCCCGTCATTCTGCAAGCCTCTCGGGGGGCACGCAAATATGCGGGCGAGAACTTCCTGCGGCATCTGATTCTGGCCGCCGTGGAGACCTACCCCCACATTCCCATCGCCATGCACCAAGACCATGGCAACAGCCCCGCTACCTGCTACTCCGCCATCCGCAACGGCTTCACCAGCGTCATGATGGATGGCTCCTTAAAGGAAGATGCCAAAACCCCGGCTAGCTACGAATACAACGTGGCCGTAACCTCGGAAGTGGTGAAAGTGGCTCACTCGATTGGAGTGAGCGTAGAAGGAGAATTGGGCTGCCTGGGATCCCTGGAAACCGGCCAAGGGGAAGCCGAAGACGGCCACGGTGCAGAAGGGGTGCTCAGCCACGACCAATTGCTCACCGACCCCGACCAAGCGGTGGATTTTGTCGAGCAAACCCAGGTGGATGCTTTGGCGGTCGCCATCGGAACCAGCCATGGTGCCTACAAGTTCTCCCGGAAGCCCACCGGCGATATTCTCGATATGGAGCGGATTGCCGAAATTCACCGCCGTCTGCCCAACACCCACTTGGTCATGCACGGCTCCTCTTCGGTGCCCAAAGAGTTGATCGACATCATCAACGAGTTTGGCGGCTCCATTCCCGAAACCTATGGGGTGCCCCTGGAAGAAATTCAGCGGGGTATCCAAAACGGGGTACGCAAAGTTAACATTGACACCGATAACCGTCTAGCCATTACCGCGGCTGTACGTCGCGCCTTGGCGGAGGATCCCAGTAACTTTGATCCGCGTCATTTCCTCAAGCCTTCCATCAAAGAGATGCAGAAGGTATGTGCTGAGCGCTACATTGCCTTTGGCTGTGCTGGTCATGGCACCAAGGTTCCAGTGGTAACCTTGGATGAAATGGCTGCCAAGTATGCCTCTGGCGCTTTGACTGCCCAAGTGAAGAAGACGGTGGTGGTGTAACTGGGAGGGGTTTCAGTGAGTCAATTCGGGAGGCGATAGGCCTCTGGGTTCTTCAGGCAGCACTTTGCCATGCCTTGAGCTCCCTGAGATTCACTTCCCTGCCTCACCCCAAACCCGCTGGGTCGTCCGTCAAAGGGCGGCCTTTTTGATTGCTGGACTTAGAAACAGCCCGCCAGGGTATCCTGAGCCAGAGGATGCAGGCGTGAGAACTGGGAAAGTGGCCATCTGTCGCGGGAGCGCAGATCAGCAGGTAAGCAGCAATGACGCAAGAGGCAACCTGGGTCGTGGTGTGGTCCCTTTGGGTGAGGGTTGTGGAGGCCCAAACCGAGGGGGTAATCTGCGAAGAATATCCCCCTATCACCTCCCCTATCACCTGTGAGAGAGGATGCTGTCACCATGTTGAAAAATGACCGTTGGATCTACGAGCAAGCTCAGCGGGGCATGATTGAACCGTTTCAACCAGAGCTGGTGCGCACCGTTAACTTGGCAGGGCAGACCCGCCCGGTGTTGAGCTACGGCCTCTCCTCCTACGGCTATGACATTCGCCTTTCGCCGGTGGAATTTAAAATCTTCCGCCACATCCCCGGCACCATCGTGGATCCGAAGCGGTTTAACCCCAAAAACCTGGAATCGGTAGACCTACACCACGATTCCGAGGGGGACTACTTCATCATTCCGGCCCACTCCTACGGCTTGGGGGTAGCCCTAGAGCGGCTGCAGATCCCCGACAACATCACCGTCATCTGTATCGGCAAGTCGTCCTACGCCAGGGTAGGTCTGATTGCCAACCTCACCCCTGCAGAAGCGGGATGGCGGGGGTATTTGACGTTGGAATTTTCCAATGCCTCCAGCGCCGATTGCCGGGTCTATGCCAATGAAGGGGTAGTACAGCTGCTCTTTTTGGAAGGGGAACCCTGCGAAGTGACTTATGCCGACCGGGTGGGTAAGTATCAGGATCAACCGCAACAGGTGGTGGTGGCTAGAGTTTGAGTTGGCTTGCAGAAAACTGCCTTGCCCCCAACCCCACAGGGATCCAGACCCAGGCGGCTATGCTGGACTTCTGACCCTCCACGGGATCCCATCCCAGTTTGATTTATGCTCGATTCCCCTTTGGCTGACAGCGAGCTAAACCCTGACCTGCTCACCGCTGCCTACGACTACAGGCTCCCTCCTGAGCGTATTGCTCAAACTCCTGTTGAGCCTAGGGATCAGGCGCGCATGTTGGTGGTGCGGCGCAACAGCCATGAACATCGGCGCTTTTGCGATTTGCCCGATGTGTTGCAGCCGGGGGATTTGCTGGTTCTGAACGATACGAAGGTGATACCCGCACGATTGTTTGGCACAAGGCTGCCGCGAGACAGGGATCCCCAAGCCTCATCTCCACCTTCACAGGGGATCCCGGCAGCTACGGCTCAGGGGAAGGTGGAAGTTTTGCTGTTGGAACCTGTTCAGGCAGGGATCCGGGAATGTATCTGGCGGGTTTTGGTGAAACCGGGCAAACGGGTCAAGGTGGGGGATCGGATCCAATTTTGGGATCCGCAGGGATCCGTCCTACCCTATCGGCTGGAAGCCATAGTGCAAGCCATGGATGCGAGCACGGGTGGGCGAATCCTCCAGTTTGAGTGGGTAGGAGAAGCTGTGTTTGAAACGGTCTTGGAACAGGTGGGTCGGATCCCGTTGCCGCCCTACATCCAGTCCGATCAAGTCCGCCCGCAAGACTACCAAACCGTTTGGGCCAGACAACCGGGCTCCGTGGCGGCTCCCACCGCAGGGCTACATTTCACCGAAGCGCTCTTGGATCAGTTGGCTCAAGCCGGGATCCCGACCGCCTATATCACTCTGAATATCGGCTTGGGCACCTTCCGTCCTGTCGAGGTAGAACGAGTGACTGAACATCGTCTGCACAGCGAGTGGCTCAAGGTTCCGGTAGAAACAGTGGAGGCGATTCAGGCCACCCAAGCAAGGGGAGGGCGGGTGATTGCGGTTGGGACAACGGTGGCCCGCTCTCTGGAAACGGCGGCAAAAACGGGATCCCTGCAACCTTGGCAGGGGAACAGCGATCTCTTTATTTATCCCGGTTATATCTGGCGAGTTGTTCAGGGATTGATCACCAATTTTCATCTGCCCCGCTCTAGTTTGATGATGTTGGTGGCATCGCTGATCGGGCGGCAAAGACTTTTGGATTTATATCAGGAAGCCTTGGCACAGGAGTACCGCTTCTATTCTTTTGGGGATGGTATGTTGATCTTGCCGCAGGCAGATAAGTAGGGAATGGAAGCTACTGTGGGATCCCTTCAAACCAATCCCAACCCAAGCACGAGTCCTGCGATGCCTAGAGCTAGTCCAGTTGCTCCCCAACTGAGTGCTACAGAGGCATAGGCCCTCGTGGGATCCCCTGCCGCAGCAACCAATGGGGCACCCTGCCCATACCCCCGCAACCGCAAAGCTTGGTAAACCCGCTCAGAGCGTTCGTAGCTGCGCACCAGCAAAGTTCCCAGTAAAGAGGCCAGGAATGGGAGATCTTGCCTCAGGGATTCCCCCGGTCGCCAACCCCGCAATTGAGCTGCCCGTCGCATTTGCTGCCATTGGGATCCCAACTCCTGCAGGTAGCGATAGGTCAGCCAGGCTAGCTCCAAGAGCAAATCGGGGATCCCTAGCCGCCGTAAAGCTGCCAGCAACTCCATCAGGGGCGTGGTTTCCAGCAACAGCAAACTGAGGGTGAAAATGGCCCCTAAGCGGATCCCTATCCGCAGCACCTCCGCGATCCCCTCCCAGCGCACCGCCAGGGATCCCCAGCGCCAAAGGACAGTTTCTCCCAGCCAAAAGGGCAGCACCAGGATCAACCCAGAAACCAGGACCCCTGGCCCCGCCAGCCGCCTCAGCCACAAGCGCCAGGGCAATCCCGATAGGCCCCACAACCCCGCTGCCACAACCCCCAGCACAGGCAACAAAGCCAAGCGCTGAACGGCAGCAAAAGCCACCACCAACCCCAACAACCCCAAGAGCTTGGGAAGAGGCCGCCAGCGATGGATCCAGGAGAGTGTCTTGGCCGCCGTTTCGCTGATCGGGGATCCGGCCACCTCATCTTTTTCCATACCCACTGTGGGTGAGGGTCGGTTCTACTTGAGTGGGTTGACGATCCGGAGTTTCCCCAAAGGTCTGAGGCCAAGAGTCAAGCAAAAGATCCGGCTGCACCCGCTGCAGAAACAGCACCACCCAACTGGTGAACAATCCCTCCAACCCAATGACAGGGAGGTGAGCCAAAACCAGCGTTCCGGTGGCCAGCTGTTCTGCTTCCGTGGCCAGTGGAGTCGAACTGGATAAACCGGCAATCACCACCCCATAAAACAACAGCACCGCCAACCCTGCCCCCACAACCCCCGCCAAAAAGGCAGGGATCCCGGTGCCCAGCCTTCGACGCCCCACCCGAAAGATCCCCCCCGCCAATAAAGCAGGGATCCCCATAATTGCGGCATTGATCCCCAAAGTCGTAAGACCGCCATGCCCAAAAGCCACCACCTGAAAAAACAACCCCACCACAATGGCAGGATAGGCCAATGGCCCCAGTAACAAACCCACCAACCCATTCAGCAGGAAATGAACACTGGCGGGAGGAATAGGCAGGTGAATGGAGGAGGCGACGAAAAAAGCCGCTGTGAGCAAAGCTGCTTTCGGCAATTGCCGGTGGAAGCTGGACTCCGACATGCAACGGGATCCCTGTCGGCAAACCCGCAAGCTGTAACTGGTCAGAAGTGCCGTGATACCATAGCCCCCTAGCCAGAGCGGTACGGGCAAAATACCGTCACTGATGTGCATGGTTAGTCGTGCTCCAGAGCAGGTGAAGTGAACTCTGAGCGGGTGGAGGGGGTTGCCCGACGCGGTGTGGAGAAAAACAAGGCGGTGGCTAAGCAACCCCAAATCACACAGGCTGCCATCACCCCCCGTTGCAGCGGTCCGAAGGAGGGGGAGCTGCTGCTGATCCCTGCCGTTCCGCTTTCCAAGTCCCCAACCGGCACATTCAACAGCACCCCATGACCGGCTTGGCGAATCCGAACCTGCCAAAGGCCCCTCAGTTCAGGATCCGGTTGCAAGACAAACCGCCCAGCGGCATCGGTTTGCCCTTCTTGCCAAGGTCTCGTCGGATCCGTTGGCGCAAACACGGTCACCTGCGCGGATGCCAGCGGTTCGCCGGTATCGTAACGGGCCTCGATTTGAAAGGTGGGAATAGCCTGATAAGATGCTTCCACCCCATGGGCCCAAGCCTGAGAAGGGATGAGCAAGCTTAAGCCCAACAATCCCAGTTCCAACCTGAGGGCAATCCTCCAATGCTTTGACCAGCCTGTGTGCATAAATACAAATACCTGCAAATACCTGATGAGTCGTGTGTGCTCTAGGGGCGGGCTGCGGTCTCGCGGCAGTGCCCTTCCCCGACATGGCCTAATCCCCTGAGGATCTCCACCACTGAGTCGGCCTCAGCTGGGCTGAGCTTCTCCTGCAGGCTGGCCCAATCCATCTCCAGGGATCCCTGAACGGCCAAGGCTGCCAAAGGAGCAAACCCCAGCGCCGATTGATTCAAGCTGTCCTCAGGAGGCAATTCGCCATCTCCGAACAGGTGGTCGAAGTGGAACGTGGCCTCTAGATCAGCGGTTTGATCCGGGGTAACGAACCCTTTGCGTTCCTCGCCAACATATTCGCCACAGGTAAAGGCCAGTTCTTGCGGGAACTTGAGCACGAAATCAATCGTTTCGCCGGGATCCCCCTGAGCGGATCCCTGAATCCAGAGGGAATAGCCCGTGGCCGGGCCAAAAACCGCCGGAACCATCCGCCAAGAGAGCGCATTGTAGTGGCCAGCGGGGGCAGTGAGGGATCCCAGCAAAGCCCGTTCTTCGGGGGTGCTGACTAAATTGACAGTGATTGGGCCCGGTAGACCCACCTGGGTTTGCACTTGCAATTCCCCGTCAGATTCGGGTTCAAAGGGGGGATCCGTTTGGTAGGCCGTGATGTCCGCCAGGGTGACGTACACCTGATTGAAACTCAGGGCCCAGCCATCTTTGGAGACAAAGCCCTCCCGAATAAACGCCTCGCCATTGGCCCACAATTCCAGAGTACCCATCTCTGCCTCTGTTGGAAGAAGGGGTTCAGAGGCTATCTCATTCCTGGGCTCCTCAGAAGGGGAATCCGGATTTTGGCGACAAGCGATCAGGGTGGATCCCAGCCCTACCATCAGAACCAGCAAAGTCAGCCTGTTCCCCAAGGGATCCCAGCATGAACGGCCCAAGCGAAATGAACTGTGCATCACAGGTCGCCCTGTCACGGTACTGTTCTACCGAAACACAAGCTTTCTTGGGTCACAATCCCCCGCTGGGGCATCCTATGGAAAAAACTTATGGAAACAATGAGCGGGATCCCTTCCGTCGGATCCCTGAACGGGCCTTACTCCTGGGCTAAGTTGCCGGCCCGCACCCAACCTTCTTGACCATCCTGACGACGAATGCGCTGCCAACGACCATCTTCACTCAGGCCCAAGACCGTCACCACCTCGTTCATGGGCACGCCCCCAATGTAGGCCCCTTCGGCTTCCGGAGTCGCCCGCAAAGCCAGACCAATCGGCTCAATCACCCGCCCTTGACTGCCTACAGAAACAGCTGCCGGTGCAGGAGCCCGGGTTGGTAGGGGGGTGGATGCCGCCGTGGGATCCTCTGGAGAAACATCTGGAGAATTAACAGTGGCCACCACTCCAGAGCCCGCGACTGGGCCCAGGTTGCCAGCGCGTACCCAACCCTCCTGTCCATTCAGCTCTCGCCGTACCCGTTGCCAACGGCCATCGGCACTGTACTCCAACACCGTGACGGTTTCTCCCAGCACGATCCCCCCCTGATAGGCTCCATCAGCGGCAGGTTGACTGCGAATCGCCAGACCAATCGGCTCGATCACCCGACCTCGACTACCAGGGGGAAACTCCCCAGGGTCAATTCTGCCTGCCGCGGGCCCATCTGTGACAGGGGCATTGGTGGGCAAACTGACCGGACTGGGCAAGGGATCCAAGCGGACGGCCTGCTGAAACTGAGGGGTTGAAGGGGGTTCCAACATCGGCAATAAAATCTGCCAAACTTGCCAACCCAAAGCGGCCAAAGCCCCAATCGAGACACTGGCTACCATCAAGGTGCCAAAGGGAAAACTGCCGGAAGAACGAGAAGAACGACCTCGCATGGGGTAGTAACCCGCCGATTCGCTATCCAAATCCTGTACCCATGGGGACTCATAGGAGAGAGAAGTCGCTGAACGCAATCTGGGATCCCGGTTCAGCCTCTGCACAGCCGGGGTAGATACAGACTGTCCAGAGTTACGGCGACTCACCTCCAGCTCCGGTTGAGCAGTCGTCTCGTTCGGGTACATGGGCTCTTCACCTCAACCATCCAGAAACACACTGACAAAATACAGGGACAGGGAACAGGGACAGGGATCCCTTCGGTACCCTTTTGGCTCCAGCCGGGGCGCAGGAGCACTTGCATCCCAATTTATAACATCTTCGGATCCCACCCTCTCCGGGAAGGATAGGCCCAGGGATCCCCCACTAGCCCAACAGGTGCTGCAGGCCCTCTACCAAACGGCCAATCCCTTCAGCTGCCGTAGTGGGATCCAGCGCCCCATAGGCAACCCGGAGATAACAGGTCCCTTCTCCCGACGCCAACCCAAAGGTATCTCCGGGAATGACCGCCACCCGCTGCTCACGGATCAAGTACTCCACCACCGCCATGGCCGGCCAATCGGTTTTCAGGCGTAGCAAAAAGTAAAAGGCTCCTTGTGCTGTGGGGATCTGCACCCGTTCTCCCAAAGCTTGAAAAGCAGATAGAGCCACCCGACGCACGGCCTCAAGGGATCCCAGCCGTTCCCGACAGTAGGCGGATCCCACTTGTAATGCCCCCAAAGCTGCATATTGAGAGATCACCGGCGGACAGATCAAATTGGTGTCTTGAATTTTCAGGATCGGCATAAACAGCGCCTCCGGGATCACCATATAGCCGATGCGCCAGCCCGCAAACCCATAGGACTTCGACAAAGAGAACAAGGAGAGAGTGTGGTCAACCCCTTCCGGTAAGCTCACCAAGGAAAAGGGCGGGATCCCCTCGTAGAGGAAGTACTCATAGGCTTGGTCGTGAATGTGGTAGAGGCCCCGTTCTCGGCAAAGTTGGTTGACAACTTTGAGGGCGGCAGGCGGATACACCACTCCAGTTGGATTGTTGGGGGAAATGGTAACAATGCCCCGCGTTCGCTCTGTGATGGCCGCCTCAATGGATCCCAGTTGCAACTGGTAGTTTTCGTCCGTGGGCACACAGACAGCTCGACACCCCGCTATCGTCACCGCCATTTCGTGGTTGAAGTAGTAGGGGGTTTGCAGGATGATCTCGTCTCCGGGCTGGGTAATGGCCAGCACCGCATTGAGAAAGCCCATGTTGCTGCCTGCTGTCACCACCACCCGCCGCCCCGACCCTGTTTGGTAACCATCCTCTTGGCACAGCTTCTTTTCGATAGCCTCGATCAGCGACGGGATCCCGTGTACCGGTTGGTACTGGTGGTTGCTGGGTTGAGCGAGAAACTGGGTAATTTGGTCGATCGCCGCCTGGGGTGGGCCGTAGTAGGCGATCCCCTGTCCAAGAGAAATGGTGCCTGGGTGCTGACGGATCAACTCCGCCACCAGCGGGATCATGGGCGATTGCACCGCCTGCATTCGGGAGAACGTCATTGAGGGGGGCGGCAAGATTGGTCTTGGACTCACTCGTTGGTGAACTTATTCTGCCAGTCTGTAGTCAAAATTTCCCGCCCGAACACCCAGCCAGCCAAAATCAGGGGCAACGCCAAGCCCAGAAAGCCAAAGAAGCTGAACACCTGAGCCATCTGTCGCTGGGCTTTTTTCTTTTTGGGATCCGGGATATTGTTGGCAGCCAGCACCACCTTAGAACAGAAGGCCACCACCACTGCCCCCACCGGCCCCAGTACCAAAGAGGGCCACAGCCAATCCGCCACTTGGGCAAACTCATAAGCACCCGTAAAGGGGATAATCACAAAACAGGCCAGTTCTAGGATCCCCCAGGTGAAGAGGGCCAACTGGATATCTTTGCGAAAGACTTCTTCGGGGTTGTACATAAGCCTCTGGAATGTCTGGAATCAAGTATCACCCTGCCACTCTCAATCAATTTTTTACTCTTTGATTTACTCTCAGCCTTGACCGCTGGGATCCGGCAAAACACACCCTGCCGCTTGGATCAACTCCTGGCATGGGATCCCTTTTCCGGATCTCTCCCACGTTACCCTTCCCCTCAATTCCGGGCAACCTAGTGGGATAGTGACCCAATTTTGGAACCAACCTCAGGTAATTTACGGAGAGAAAGAGTGCCCCAGGCAGGATAAACTCCCTATGTGATGCAATGGATAAGACCTGAAATAATCTGATAAACCTAAATCACTTGGGTTGATCATCCATTCCAGCAGCGATTCTGATGGAGTGTGTTGAGTTTGTTCTATCTGTTGCTTTCTCATCTCTTCTGTGCAACTCCGTAGGCTGGCTGAGGGAGCTTTCCATCCTAGAATCGCTGCTCGTCATTGAGTCCTTGCCCAAACCTGCATCCATGTTGTCCATCCCGGCCCTGAGAGTCTGAAGTCGCCATGTCACGTATCCTCATCATTGATGATGATCCCAGCATCTGTACACTGTTACAGCGGTATTTGCAGCGGCAAGGCTATTCCGTCGAGGTGGCAGTGACGGGGGCTGAGGGCCTACAACGGTTGCGCTCCTTTCAACCGATTCTGGTGATTTTGGATCTGAATTTGCCGGATGTGAGCGGTTACGACCTCTGTCAGCAGATGCAAAAAGAAACGGGTGTTTACGTGTTGATGCTGACCAGCCGGGTGAGTGCTGCCGACAAGTTGCAGGGTTTCCAGTTGGGGGCAGATGACTACCTGACCAAGCCGTTCAGCTTGCCAGAATTGCAAGCGCGAGTGCAAGCCATTTTGCGGCGACAACGGCTGAAAACCGAAATTGCCTCGGCTCCGATGTTGACCTTTGCCTCTTTAGTCATCGATCCAGAAACTCGAGAAGTGACCCGAGATCAGCGCTTGATTAACCTGACCGCGTTGGAATTTGACCTACTCTACGCTCTAGCCCGACATCCAGGGCGTGTGTGGCGGCGGGCTGAGTTAATTCAAGAGGTGTGGAATTTCAACCACGAGGGGGATGAACGGGTGGTGGATGTGCACATCGGCCAGATCCGCAAGAAATTAGAAACCGATACCAGCCAACCGGAGCTAATTCGCACCGTTCGTGGGGTGGGCTACAAGTTCGAACCCCCCAGTTCTGGGGAGGGATGGGTGGAGGAAAAACCTTAACCGGAGGAGGCTATCCCCAGCAGCGCCATTCAAGGCTTTGGGGTTTTTTAATCCAGGCGACGGCCCGTCAAACGCACGAAGATATCCTCTAAGTTGGCAGGGCGTACCATCAGGCCGGTTTTGTCGGGTTCTGCTTCCAACTGCCTTTGCGCTTCCGCCAAGCTGGGGAAAAAAGTATAGTCGGCCTCTTGTCCGGGGAGTGAACGAACCAAAAGAGCTTCCCCATGTTTGGCTCGCAACTGAGCTGGGCTGCCCAACTCGATTAACCGCCCCCCTTCCATAATGCCAATGCGGTCACACAACTCTTCTGCCTCTTCCATATAGTGAGTGGTTACCAGCAAGGTCATGCCCTGCTGATTGAGATCCCGCAGGATCTCCCACAACAGCCGCCGCGCCTGGGGATCCAAGCCAACAGT
Organism: Thermostichus vulcanus str. 'Rupite'; assembly: GCF_022848905.1. Classification (NCBI taxonomy): domain Bacteria; kingdom Bacillati; phylum Cyanobacteriota; class Cyanophyceae; order Thermostichales; family Thermostichaceae; genus Thermostichus; species Thermostichus vulcanus. The sequence goes on along the minus strand of NZ_JAFIRA010000001.1, from coordinate 120,165 downwards.
CGGTTCATCCAAAAACAAAATTTGAGGGCGATGCAGCAGGGCTCTAGCCACCTGCAATCGTCGTTTCATACCGCCGGAAAGAGTTTTCACCTTGTCCTGTCGCCGATCCGCTAGCCGTACATAGTCCAGCCACTGGTCAATGCGCCGTTGCCGCTCCGGGTTAGGGATGTGGTGCATCCGGGCATGAAATTCCAGGTTTTCCCAAACCGTCAGCTCCGCCTCTAGGGTGATCGGCTGCAGCACTACCCCAATCTGTTGCCGCACCAACAAGGGCTCCCGTACCACGTCATAGCCCCCCACTTGAATGGATCCCTGGCTGGGGCGGGTGAGGCTGGTCAACATGCGGATGGTGGTGGATTTCCCGGCTCCATTTGGCCCTAGCAACGCAAAGACTTCTCCCTGTGGGATCCGTAAACTCAGGTCTTGAACGGCAACCTGCTGCCCAAAGCGTTTCCACACCGATTGCAGTTCCACCGCCGCCGGCTGCGTTTGGGGCAAGGTTGGGGCCATCGAAAGGGCTGTCACGATCCGTTCCGTCCGTTAGCGTAAAGAAATCTTTCTTCTCCAGCATACGCCGAAGCCGGGATCCTCATAGCTAGACATGGGCTATGCCATCTCTTCACATTTAAGAGCAATGTTTAGATTAGATTACTAGGAGAGGACTCCATCCCGCTGTCGCGAGAGGTTATTCCCATGTCAGGGTGGAAAAGAGATGAGAAAGCTAATAGAGGTTGGACTATCTCTGATTGAGCGGCCTGCATTTGTCAAGTGGATGACCAAGTGCTGCTACTGTGCTAGCTAATTAGCGAAAGAGCTGTGCCTACAGGACTGGCGATATTCCATCAGGGATCCCATGAATCCTTCCATCAATTCAAGGAGGGGGATCCCAGCAGAAGATCATGCCGAGTTCGTTGCAATTGCTGGACCAAGAAGTCAAGGCTTGCCTGCGCGGTGGCAGAATCGATTCCCCCTTTGGCTTGCAGATCTAAAATATGTTCCAGGTGGTGAATATGGCGCTCCAGGGCACTGACATAAATGGCTTGTCCTGTAGGATCCAGATGGGGGAAGGGGGACAGAACAGTAGGCTTTGAGATCCAATGGTTATTGATGAGCCAGGTTTCAGATTGTGACATATGAATACAGATCCTTTGGGGAAAAGCGGGTAGAGATCCCCGACTCTTTGAGAATAGGATAGTTCCGTGAAGAAACCGGGGAGGGAGTCGTGAGTAAATCGAGAGGAACATTCAGTGCCCTCAAGAGGGCAAGGATGCAACGCCGATCTAGGAACTTCTATCAATGAAGTGATTCGGATCTAACGGTCTGAATTTACAGAATTCACAAACTAATCAAGCCATAGGTGAGGGCGTAGCGAACCAGCTCAGTGCGACTGCTGGTGCCAGTTTTGTTCAACAATCGGGTCACGTATTTCTCGACATTGCGCACACTGGTTTGCAGTTGTTTAGCGATCTCTTTGTTCATCAGTCCTTCTGCCACCTTCTCCAACACCTGCTGTTCTCGCGGCGTAAATTCCACCTTGATCGGCGGGGGCAAGGGGGTAGAAGTAGGGGGATGAGGGGGGCTGTCCAGAGCCGGGGCTCGTTCCGACAGCAGGGCACGAATCGAGGCCAGCTCCCGTGCTACTACCTCCGAAGGATTGGCTGAGCGAGAGCGCTCGATCAAATTGGAGACGATGGCCACCAGCTCTTCAGGATCGAAGGGCTTGGGCAAATAGGCATCGACCCCGGCCCGATACCCCTGAATGCGATCGGCAGTCATCCCCTTGGCGGTCAGAAACACCACAGGTAGATGGCTATAGGGCTCCAGCTGCCGCAGTTGTGCCAAAAACTGATAGCCGTCAATGCCTGGCATCATGATGTCAGAGATAATCAGTTGCGGCTGGGTGGTGCTGAGCAGTTGCAGAGCCTGTTGGGGGTGAGCAGCTGGGATCACCTCAAATCCACTATCTTCTAGGTAAGCTTGCACCGCATCCCGCAAGCCCGGTTCATCATCCACCAACATCACCCGCGCCGGTGCTTCAGCAGCTGCCATGGACGAACGGTTTGGTGGAATGGAGTTTTTGGGCATCACACAGCTCCTCAATTAACTCACAGATCTACAGAGATCTAACTGTTAGGCCAAAGGTAGGCTCAGGCGGAAACAGGATCCCTGTTGGCCAGGCTCTCGGTGGCCCGAGCTATCCACCTGCAGTTGCCCCCCCATCTGAGTGGCGAGGTCGCGGCTGATGGCCAACCCCAATCCCTGTCCTGGCTTGGAGGGATCCGCCCGAAAGAAGGGATCGAAAATCCGTTCCAAATTCTCAGGGTGAATGCCAGGGCCGCTGTCGCAAATGGAAACTTCCACCCGCGTGGGAGTGTTGTGGGGTTGTGGCTCAACCCTCAGTTGAATCTGGCCAGGGCTAGGGGTGTACTTGTAGGCATTGTCGATCAGATTGTCCAGGATTTGTCGCAGTGCTCGCGGATCCGCCTGGATCTCGGGCAAATGCGAGGGGATCTCCGCTTGAAAGTGGTGTCCCTGGGTTTCCGCCACAGCTTGATAGACCGGGATCCACTCCTGCAGCACATCGGCCAAGGCGAGAGGCTGTAGCTGCAGGGTGGCGGGGATCCCATCCGAGCGCTCAAATTCCAGCAACAAATCCTGTAAATGCTTACACTCCTGTTCGATGCTGAGACCAATCCAGTGGTTGCGATCCTCTGGGGGCAGGCGTTTTTGCAGTAACTTGGCCAAGGTATTTAAGGCGGTCAAGGGATTGCGCACCTCGTGTAACAAGGTGGAGAGCTGCTGCGAAGAGAAGGTTATAGCTGATGGGGTTGTCAGGGGATCTCCTCCCCCCTCAGCTCCCCACGCGGACTCCGGCTCTCGCTCTTGTTGAACACCTTTCCTGGCTCTTGGCATGGACACCCATCTCTCAAGTACCTAGCCACTCAGCTAGCAGATCGATCCTAGCCACATCTCCCCTCCGATCCGCCACTTTTGTTGGGATCCTGGCCCAGGGGTTTAGAGCTGGCGGGGCAAGTAGATGTTGAGAACCTCCCCCTGATGGGCGCGATGGCGCACGGTTAAATAGCCCCCCAAGGCCCGAAACAGGGTCTGGGTGACAGGAATGCTGAGGCTGACCGCGCCTGTATCCGGCTGCAAGACCAACAACTGACCAATGGCCTGTGGGGATTTGGCTTCTGTGGCGGCAGTAGGGATCCCGCTCTCCGGAGTATCCACCTGAAATTGGAGTTTGACCAAGTCCCCAGCGCTGACCAACTGAGCCCGAATCCGGCTACCAGCTGGAGTGCTGCGGGCAATGCGGTCGATCATGCCAAACAGCACCGCTTCCAACGCCTTCGGATCACTGACCACATCCGGTAACTCATCCGGAATCTCCAGATCAAACTGGGATCCCCGTCGTTCCACCTGTTCCTGCCAGCGGGGTAGATTTTGTCGCACCAAATCCACCAAAGCAATCGGTTCCAGTTGTAAGCGGTGCCCCTCCCGTGCCTCGGTGGTAGGCATCACCGTTTCGGTGGCTTGGAAGAACAGGCCAAAGCGGTTAATTTGCTCTGTACACTCGCGGTCAATCTTCTCGGCATAGTCCCGCACGCGGGGGGGTAAGTCGGATCGTTTCAAAATCAAGCTGGCCAAGGTGCGAATGGTGCTCAGAGGCGTTTGTACCTCATGGATCAAAGCCCGCAACAATTCCGCTTCAGAAAGACCATTGTCGGGGTGGGGAGGTGGGTTGGGTTGTGCGGGAGACTTTGACGCTGCCGCCGAGCGACTGACGGAGTTCTTGGGTAGGGCTTCCGAGGGGGAGCTGGCCTCTGGCTCGCCAAGTTCCGAATCTGGGGAAGCCACCACTTCGGTGGTTCTGCCGGTTGTGGTGGGGGTGGCTGGGGGCAAACGAGCGGGCTGGGATCCTGATTCTGCCAAGTTCCCCAAAAGGAGCAAGCTGCTGAACCGTGCCAAAACCCGCACATGGGGATTCATCAGCGGATAGTGCTTGGCCAAGCTTTGCCACAATGGCAATCGATCCGGTCGGCCTTGCTGAACCCGTTGTTCCAAGCTCTGCCAGGCTCGATGTACCACTTCCGGCTCAAAGGATATCATCATGCCTGTCTGCCGTGTGTGGGGATGATGTCCTTGGGCGGCTACAGCCGAGAAAACGGGGGTAAGTACCAGCAAAAAAGGCTCCTCTACCAGGGGATCCCGAGGCAATAGGGGGATCACCGTCTGACCAGGAGTCAAGATCGACTCAGGCGACAGATCCGGGGTAAAGAGCCAGGGGGCTTCTCGGGCCGGATCCCGCGGTTTTAGGGCTGTTTCTAACGTTGTTTCTAACGTGTCGATGCGTACCGGCAGTTGTGGCAGGGGATCCCGTATCACCCAAGGGGGTAACCAAGAAACTGGCCCACTGAGCACCACCCCAAACTGGCCTACCTCCTGCCAAAGCTGAATGAGAGCGGCCACCGTCTGCTGCCAAGAGCGCTCTCCCGCAGCAGGTAACCACTCCGGCAAAGGTAAATCAGCCCACAGCGACTGCAATAAGGACGGCAAGCGATAGCTATTCACGGATCCCTCTAGCCCTGCCCTCAGGGTAGCGGGTTCAGCAACGGCATAGCAGGGGAAAACCTCACCCCGATCAGGGTGGATCCCCGCCTCAATTCACCCGTCCATCTGGCATGGTTGCCCCTTGCAGGTTAGCCCCAATCAAGTTGGCTGTGCTCAGATCAGCGCGGGTGAGGATAGCATGACTCAGGTCGGCATTTTCTAAATTGGTACGACCCAGATAGGCGTCCACCAGACTGGCGTATCTCAAATCTGCCCCCGCCAGGTTAGCTCGGCTCAAATCCGCCCGTGCCAATTTGGCCGAGTACAGGCAACTGGCGGAAAGATCGGCCCCACCCAAATCCGCTTCACTCAGATTGGCTTCAGTGAGGTTGACTTGGCTCAGCATCCCCTCTTTGAGGTTCACTCGCGCCATCTGCACCCCCTGCATATCTGCCCCCAAGAAGGACACTCCGCTCAGGTCGGTCTCGCTGAGGATGGCCCCGCGCAAACAGGCTCGCTGCAAATTGGCCCCACTCAGATTGGCCCCTAGCAAACTGGCCTCCCGCAGATTGGCTCCACTCAAGTCAGCCCGGGTTAAGTCTGCCCCTGACAAATTGGCCCCACTCAGGTCAGCACGGCTGAGATTCGCACTGCGCAACACGGCATGACGGCGGCTATCCAGACGAAAGTTGGCCCCGCGCAAACAAGCCCCCAGCAGATTGGCACTGGTGAGGTTCACCCACCGCAAATCCGCATCCAGAAGGTTGGCATCGTTCAACAGGGCCAATGTTAGGTTGGCTCCATGCAAGTCTGCCCCCTGTAGGGTGGTGCCGTGCAGTTGGGCATCCCTGAGATCCGCATCGCTCAAATCCGCTTGACTGAGGTTGGCCCCGCTTAATTTGGCCCCTGCCAAATTGGCTTTTTGCAGCTTGACCCGCCCCAGATAGGCAAAGATCAGGTTGGCATTGTGTAGATTGGCACCGGAGAGATCGACCCCAATCAGATCAACTCGACTCAGGTCAAGCGCAGCAAAATTTTCACCTGTAAAGTTGGTACGCCCTGACCGGTACAACCGGAGCAGATCTTTGGCATCCATAAGGTCTACCTAGCTTGCTCCCTTAGGTTACCGCCGCCGTGCCCTGTGAATATCATTCGTCCTGCCCGAGACCGAAGAAATACTGGTTTTACTCTTTGATTTCAGAACATTTCAGAACATTTCAGAACATTGGGTCTTGATGGTTGGGTTTGGCCTCATGGCGGCACTCCTGCTGGCGATTCCGCTGTTGAACCTGTTGATCTTGCCCCTTGGCGCTATTGGTGGGACGGCCCTAGCCTTAGCGGTGACTCAAGCTCAGCTTAAGGATTCTTGAGGGTATCCCCCAGCCAGAAAGTGGCCGATCCGTCCGACGGCTTCCTGCAAACGGGATCCCTCCACCACCAGAGCAAAGCGCACGTAGCCCTCCCCACTGGGGCCAAAGCCAGAACCCGGAGACAAAGCTACCCCCGCTGTTTTCACCAAGTCCAGGCAAAACTGCCCAGAGGATCCTGGATAGCCCCTTGGCAAGGGTGCCCACAGATACATCGTCGCTTCCGGCACCGGTACCGGCCAACCGATGTCATGCAGCGCCGCCACCGCCGTATCTCGCCGCTCTCGATACACCTGTCGCCAGTGGTGCAAAAAGGTTTCTGGAGCCGCCAAAGCTGCCGCCGCCCCCCGCAAAATGCCCGGAAGTCAATCGTGGATTTCACCAGCCGCAGTGCCCGAATTAAATCCCGATTGCCAATGGCATAGGCCACCCGAAACCCCCCCATGTGATAAGACTTGGATAAGGAAAAAAACTCGATCGTGCAGGTCTTATCCGGATCCGCCTGGAGGGCCGAAGGGGCTACCTGCCCGTCAAAGCGCCAGTCCACATAGGGAAAATCGTGGGCCAAAACCAGTTGGTACTGTTGGCAGAAGTACAACGCCTCCTGCCAAAACTCCGGTGTGACGGTGGCTGTGGTGGGGTTGTGGGGATAGCTCAACACCAGCAGCCGCGCCTGCTGAGCGATCTCCTCCGGGATCCGATCCCACTGGGGCAAAAAGTGATTCTCGGCCAATAGGGGCAAATAGTAAGGGATCCCGCCCGCCAAATGGATCCCGCCCACATGGGAGGGGTAACCTGGATCCGTCAGTAAGGCCATATCGCCCGGATTGAGTAGTGCTAGAGGCAACAGGGCCGTCCCCTGCTGGGATCCAATCAGGGGCAACACCTCTGTCTCCGGGTCAATCTCTAGGCCAAACTTCCCCTCATACCACTTGGCACAGGCGGCACGAAAAGCAGCCGTGTCGTGAAAGAGGGTGTAACCATAGGTGGCCGGATCCGAGAGGGCCGATTGCACCGTGGCCAATGCCTCGGGGGGCGGAAATAAGTCCGAGGATCCCAAGGACAGATCGATTAAGTCTAGCCCCGCTTGACGGGCCTCCCGTTTGGCCTGATCCATTTGGTCAAACACATTGGAGCCAAGGGGATACAGACGGTGAGCAAGGGGAGCAACCATGCAACAACTCCTCCAGAGGGGCGATCTATCCTAGCCTGGGGATCCTTATCAAGAGGAGGCCAGCCTACAATTTATACGGAATGTCAATTGACGGGAATGTCAACCTAGCCTCAAGTCTTTTGGTAGTAGCTTTGGCCAGCAAAACACAGGAAGTGGATGAGCGTTTTCTCCGTAGAGCTCTGCAGCTGGCAGAACGGGCTCGCGGCCACACCTACCCCAACCCGATCGTGGGGGCGGTGGCGGTCAAGAATGGCCGAATCCTGGGGGAAGGCTATCACCCCCGGCCAGGAGAGGCCCATGCTGAGGTGCTGGCGTTGCAGCAGGCGGGGGAAGAAGCCAGGGGGAGTACGGTTTACGTCTCTCTAGAGCCCTGCGACCACTTTGGCCGCACGCCTCCCTGCTCTCTGGCCCTCATCGCAGCGGGGGTGGCTCGGGTAGAAGTGGCGGCTCGGGAGGAGAACCCCTTAGCTCGTGGCGGAATGGCACGACTGAGGGCAGCGGGAATAGAAGTAGCCGTGGGGCTTCTGGAAAAAGAGGCCCGCGAACAAAACGAGGTCTTTTTCACCGTACAGAAGACGGGTCGCCCCTTTGTTCTCCTGAAGGCTGCCTTGACCCTGGATGGCAAGGTGGCTACCCCTTCCGGGGATGCCCGTTTCGTCTCTTCCCCAGCAAGCCGCCGTGTTGCCCAGGCGTATCGTCAGTGGCTTCCTGCAGTTGTGGTGGGGGTAGGAACGGTCTTGGCGGATGACCCAGCCCTGACCGTGCGGGATCCCGATTTCCGTCCCTTCCCGCTGATGCTGGAGCCGCCGCCGCTCCGGGATCCCGTCAAGGTGGTTTTGGACACTGCAGCCCGTACCCCCCCAACAGCCCGGCTCTTTCAGCCAGGCCCCCGCGGGGAGACAGCCCGTTGCTTGATTTTGGTGGGACAGGGGGCACCCAAGGAGCGGATCCTTGCCTTAGAAAGGGCAGGGGCCCGAGTGGTGGAGTTGCCTCGGGAAGGGAGCAAGGTGAGCCTAGAAGCCGCCTTGAGGGTTTTTCAGGAGGAGGGGCTAGACGGAGTGTTGCTGGAGGGGGGCCCTCGGCTGGCCAGTGCTTTCCTGGAGAGAGGCTGGGTCGATAAGCTGGCCCTTTTTTTGGCCCCCAAGCTGCTGGGCGAGGGCAGAAGCTTGCTGGAGGGGGGAAAAGTTCTGGAGCACATGGCGGAAGCCAAAAGGCTGAGCCTGGCCCGCCGAGAAGAGCTGGGGGAAGACCTTTGGTTGGAAGCCTATCCAACGACGGAGTAGAAGGGCTCCTAGAGAGGGATCCCCTCAGGGATTGGCGTTGGAATCCGGAGAGGGAGCAGGGGATGGGCGGGAACTGGCCTGAGGCCCCCGATCAAAAATCTCGATGTGCCACTGCCCTTGGCCGTTGCTCTCGAAGGCGATAAAGCGGCCATCGCCACTGATGGTGGGGTTGCGCACATCGCCGGCCACCCGGCTACTGATGTTTTGGACGTTGCGGGTTTGGCGGTCGTAAAGAAAAATTTCCGATTTGCCCAGTGCATTCGATACATAGACAATGTAGCGGCCATCAGCACTGATATCCGGGGAGGTGGTGGCCACATCGCTGGAGTTGAGACCAGGCAAATCCACAAGGCGCCGCTCCTGGGTGTCGTATAGGAAAATATCCTGACTGCCACTGCGAGCGGAGGAAAACACCAAATAGCGACCGTCACCGTTAAAAGCAGGTTCCCCATCCGGGTAAATGCTGTTCAGGCCGCTGTTGGTCAGACTGGGCCTGGGGGTGCGAAAGCCCGCAGGGGTACAGCCGAGCAGCAGCAGGCTCAGTCCGGTCAAACACAGTCTCCCCCCCCAGCGCGTTAGGCTAGGCAAGAGCCCTTGTCGCTGGCGTGAACAGTTCAGGCTATCGGTTAGCATCATTGCCCTTCCAGGTTTTCCTCCAGTCTATTTTACTGAGTTTTACTGAGTCAGTCAGAGTCAGCCAGGACGGCTAGGCTTCCACCTTTACCCCTTTCCAAAAGGCCACGTAACCGCGGATGTTGGCGGCGGCAGGCTTGGGATCCGGGTAGTACCAGGCGGCATCTTTGTTTTCCTGACCGTTGACCACCAGGTTGTAGTAGCTGGCCACTCCTTTCCAGGGGCAGGTGGTGTGGGTAGAACTGGGCTGAAAATACTCCTGATGCAGCGATTCTGGCGGAAAATAGATGTTACCTTCCACCGTTTCGTAGTGTTCACTTTCTGCCAATACCACTCCGTTCCAAATCGCCTTGGGCATGGTGAGCCTCCTCTTGCAAAGCCTTAACTGGGATCAGCCTGCACCCACTGCTCTAGATCGGGCCGAGGCTGTTCCCCTCCATTATTTCCTGCAACTTTCGCAAACTGGCTGACTTGTTCTGCTGACTTGTTCTATAGATCCTGATTTGTCACCATGGCCCGTCGCAACACCCTCCAAGACGACCTTAACTACCAGCAAGCCAAGCGCAGTCTCCGCCAGTGGGTGGCTCAACTGGACTTGCAACCCCAAGAAGCGGTGGGCATGGAAGCCGAGTTGCAGAGCCTGCAAACCCTCCTAGACAAGCTGGAAACGGAAGTGATTCATATTGCCGCCTTTGGCCTGGTGGGACGGGGCAAATCCTCTCTGCTCAATGCCCTGCTGGGGGAGTCGGTGTTTGAAACGGGGCCAACCCATGGTGTAACCCGCAGCCAACAAGCCGCCGCCTGGAAAGTCAGTTGGGAAACCCGTCCCAAAACCCAAGCGGAGCCGGTGACTGTCCAGGGATCCTACCTACCCCCGGCCTCGGTTCAATCGGTGCAGGTGACCCGTTGGCAGGGATCCCGTCTGGAGCTGATCGACACCCCTGGCCTTGATGAAGTGGATGGAGAAACCCGCGCCCAATTGGCCCAAGCGGTGGCGCAGCGGGCGGATTTGATCCTGTTTGTGATCTGTGGCGACTTGACACGGGTAGAGTTTGAGGCACTGGCGGCCCTACGGGAGGCAGGCAAACCGATGCTGCTGGTATTCAATAAAATCGACCAGTACCCTGAGGCGGATCGGCAGGCCATCTACGACAAAATCCGCAACGAACGGGTACGACAGATTCTTTCCCCTGATGAAATTGTGATGGTGGCGGCCTCCCCCCGCGTTCCCCGCCTGGTGCAAAGACCGGATGGTAGCTTCGGGGCGCAGTTGGAGGTGGGATCCCCGCAGGTGGATGCTTTGCGGCTGAAGATCCTGGAAGTTTTGCATCGGGAAGGGCGTTCGCTGCTGGCCCTGAATGCGCTGCTGTTTGCGGATCGTTTGAATCAGCAGGTGATTGAACGGAAGTTGGCAAGCCGCTCTGAGCAAGCACAAGACCTGATTGGCTCCGCAGCACGAACCAAAGCGCTGGCGGTAGCTCTCAACCCGATCACCCTGCTGGATAGCTTGGGGGGTTTGGCCATCGATGTAGCTCTGATCCTACGGCTGTCTCGTCTGTACGGGTTGCCCATGAGCACCCAGGGGGCGACTCAGCTGCTGCAAAAGATCATCCTCAGCATGCTCAGCCTCGGGGCCGGAGAATGGGTGGCCCTGTTGGGGTTGGGATCCCTGAAAACCTTGCTAGGGGGAGCCGTTCCCTTCAGTGGGGGATTTTCCTTGGGGGCCTATACCTCGGTGGCTCTTACCCAGGCGGTGTTGGCCGGGTTTTCCTGCTATGCGATTGGCGAATCGACCCGCCACTACCTCACCCAAGGGGCCAGTTGGGGGCCAGAGGGTCCCAAAGCCGCCATTGCCCAGATTTTGGCCGACTTAGACGAAGCCTCGATTACCGCCCGCATCCGCGAAGAAATCCGCGAGAAAATGGGATCCGCTCTCACCTAAAGTCCTCTACAATCCTTACAATCAAAGGGCCGAGCCGGGTACTTCCATGACCTACTGCCTTGGCATCATCACGCGCTCTGGGTTGGTGATGGCCGCAGATTCCCGCACCAATGCAGGGGTTGATTACGTCTCCACCTACCAAAAATTGTTCGATTTCTCCTTACCAGAAGAGCGGGTGATCTTGATCTGCACCTCCGGCAACCTCTCCATTACCCAGAGCGTTCTCACCGAGATTCAGCGGGATCTGCGCCAACAGGAAACCCTCAACCTGCATACCCTCCCCAACCTCTACGACATTGCCCGCTACCTGGGATCCAAAATTCGCCTCATTCAAGAGCAAGACCGCCCCTGGCTGGAAAAAGATGGCATCGATGCCCAATGCAGCCTGCTGCTGGGGGGACAGGTACGCGGCGAAAATCCATCCCTCTACCTGATTTACAACCAGGGCAACTGCATTCAGGCCACCCCCGAAACCCCCTTTTTGCAGGTGGGGGAAACCAAATATGGCAAACCGATCCTGGATCGTACCCTCTCCTACGAAACCTCCCTGGAGGACGCTGCCAAATGCGCCCTCCTCTCCATCGACTCCACCATGAAATCCAACATTTCCGTTGGCCCCCCGATCGATCTGGTGATGGTACAAGCTGATCATCTGAAAGTAAGCCATCGCCTGCGCCTGCGCACTGGGGATCCCTACCTGGCCAAAATGCGCAAACTGTGGGAAAGTTCCCTCAAACAAGCCTTCGACCAAATGCCACCGATTGAGTGGGCCTACCAGGATCCCCAAGATCAAGAGGAACTGATCGACTGAGGGGGGAAGGGCCTTGATAGGATGGGAACTGCCTTGTGTCTGCATCCTCCCTTACTTGCCATGTCAACCCATCATTTCCAAGGTCTTATCTTTCGATTGCAACAGTTTTGGGGGGAACAAGGTTGCCTCATCCTGCAACCTTACGACACCGAAAAAGGGGCAGGCACCATGAGTCCCCATACCTTCTTGCGCGCCTTGGGGCCGGATCCCTGGCGAGTCGCTTACGTGGAACCCTGTCGTCGACCCACAGACGGGCGTTATGGGCAAAACCCGAATCGCCTACAGCATTATTTTCAATATCAAGTACTGATTAAGCCCTCCCCCGATGATATTCAAGATCTGTACTTGAATAGCCTGCGTGCTTTGGGGGTTGACCCGGCTGAACACGACATTCGTTTTGTGGAAGATGATTGGGAATCTCCCACCCTGGGGGCTTGGGGAGTAGGATGGGAGGTCTGGTTGGATGGCATGGAAGTGACCCAATTCACCTATTTTCAGCAGGTGGGTGGGCAGGATTGTCGGCCTGTTTCTGTGGAAATCACCTATGGGTTAGAACGGCTAGCGATGTACCTGCAAGGGGTGGATTCTGTTTATGACCTCTGTTGGAATGAGCATCCTTCCCTGGGGCGTATCACCTACGGACAAATTTATTTTCAAAACGAGGTGGAGCAGTCCCACTACAATTTTCAATATTCCGATCCAGAAATGCTGTTTGAACTATTTCGTCGCTATGAGGCAGAAGCCAAGCGATTGATTGAGGTCACACATCAAAAGTTTCAGGAGCAAATTTTGCCCGATCGGTTGGCAGTTTCTTTGCTGCTACCCGCTTACGATTATGTGCTCAAGTGCTCCCATTGCTTCAACCTGCTCGATGCCCGTGGCGTTATTGCCGTGGCAGAACGAACCCTCTACATTGGGCGCATTCGCACCCTAGCCCGACAACTAGCAGAGTTCTACGTCAGTCAGGCAGGGCACCCAGGAGCCAGCTATGCTTTGCGGCAAGCGGAGCCCGCTTTAGTCTACGGTGGTGCCCCCGTGATTAGCTAGCTTGTTGATTAAGGGATCCCTCTATTGGTTATGATAAGAGATTAGCTTAATAGAGTTCTGGCCGACCGAAACCATTGTCCTTTCGGGAAGTCGGTATTCTCGTACTCGTTTTCTTTTTCTGACAAGTTCACCTCACTATTTCCTGGAAAATCTTTATGTTTCACCATCCCGTCACCCGGGTCTCCATCTTTATTGATGGCAACAATATGTTTTATGCCCAACAAAAGAATGGCTGGTTTTTTGACCCGCGCCGAGTGTTAGATTACTTTGCTAAATCCCAGCCTAATGTCGAACTGATCAATGCATTTTGGTACACCGGAATCAAGGATCCCCATGACCAAAGAGCCTTTCGAGATGCCCTGATTAGTTTAGGCTTTACCGTTCGTACCAAGTTCCTCAAAGAATATCGAGATGATGATTCTGGACGTTATTCCCAAAAGGCAAATCTGGATATCGAAATCGTCATCGATATGTTTAATACGGTCGAGCAATACAACAAAATTGTTTTGTTCAGCGGCGATGGCGACTTCGAGCGGGCTGTTGAGTTGTTGCGCTCTAAGAATACCCTGATCACTGTGGTCTCCACTGAAGGGATGATCGCCCGTGAGCTGCGCAACGCCACCGACCGCTATATCGACCTGAATGAGATTCGCCCTTACATCGAGAAGTTGGACAAGTAGGCATCAAGTAGGCGTAGAAACAGGGGACAGGGATCCTCTGCCTTAGAGCCTTGATCTAGAATCGAGCCGTAGGAGTCTAGAGGGGTTACGATTGTAAAAAATCTTTGCCCTTCTCAGGTTTTTATGACCGACGTTCCTGTCTCCCGCATTCGCAACTTCTCGATCATCGCCCACATTGACCACGGTAAATCCACCCTGGCAGATCGACTCCTGCAAGATACAGGCACAGTGGCTGCTCGGGAAATGAAGCCCCAACTGTTGGACAACATGGAGCTGGAGCGGGAGCGGGGCATCACCATTAAGTTGCAAGCGGCCCGCATGAACTACCGTGCTCAGGATGGTCAGGAGTATGTCCTGAACCTGATTGACACTCCTGGTCATGTGGATTTCACCTACGAAGTGTCCCGTTCGCTGGCGGCCTGTGAGGGGGCCTTGTTGGTGGTGGATGCCTCCCAGGGGGTGGAGGCGCAAACCTTAGCCAATGTCTACTTAGCCTTGGAAAATAACTTGGAAATCATCCCGGTGATCAACAAAATCGACCTGCCGGGGGCTGAGCCGGATCGGGTGATCGAAGAAATTGAACAGGTGATTGGTCTGGACTGCAGCGGGGCGATCCTCGCTTCCGCCAAAGTTGGCATTGGCATTCAAGAGATTTTGGAGGCAATCGTACAGCGGGTACCTCCCCCCCGCGATACCGTGGCGGATCCCTTGCGAGCCTTGATTTTTGATAGCTATTACGACCCCTACCGCGGCGTGATCGTGTATGTGCGGGTTATGGATGGGGAAGTGAAAACCGGCGACAAAATCTACTTTATGGCTTCCGGGCGGGAATATGAGATTGCCGAAGTGGGGGTGATGCGTCCCACACAAGAGCCGATTGATGCTCTCCATGCGGGGGAGGTGGGTTACATCGCCGCCGCCATTAAGAGTGTGGAACATGCCCGCGTTGGCGATACCATCACCCTGGTTAATCGCAAGGCCCCAGAGCCCCTACCGGGCTACAAAGAAGCCAAACCGATGGTGTTTTGTGGCCTGTTCCCTAGCAGTTCTGATCAATACGCGGAACTGAAAGAAGCCCTGGAAAAGCTGAAGCTCAACGATGCAGCCCTGCATTTTGAACCAGAAGTCTCTAGTGCCATGGGCTTTGGGTTCCGCTGCGGCTTTTTGGGCCTGCTGCACATGGAGGTGGTGCAGGAGCGGCTAGAGCGGGAATACAACCTGGATTTGGTGATCACAGCCCCGACGGTGGTGTACCGAGTCACCCTGAATGATGGATCCGTCATTCGGGTGGATAACCCGAGTGAGTTGCCCTCTCCCAACGAGCGCACCAGTATCGAGGAGCCGATCGTCAAAGTTGAGGTGATTTTGCCGGAGGAATTTGTCGGTACAGTGATGGAACTGTGTGAGACCAAGCGGGGCACCTTTAAGGATATGAAATACCTGGCGCAGGGTCGCACGACGCTCGTGTACGAATTGCCCTTAGCAGAGGTGGTCACGGACTTTTTTGATCAGATGAAATCCCGCACCCGCGGCTATGCCAGCATGGATTATCAAATAATTGGTTATCGTCCCGATGATTTGGTGCGCCTAGATATCTTGATCAACGGGGATCCAGTCGATTCGCTGTCCACCATTGTTCACCGCGACAAAGCCTTTTATGTGGGCCGTTCGTTGGTGGCGAAGTTGCGGGAGTTGATCCCGCGTCATCAGTTTGAAGTACCAATTCAAGCGGCTATTGGCTCCAAAGTGATTGCCCGCGAAACCATTCCCGCCTTACGCAAAAATGTTTTGGCCAAGTGTTATGGGGGTGATGTCACCCGTAAACGGAAGCTGTTGGAGAAACAAAAAGAAGGGAAAAAACGCATGAAGTCGGTGGGTACGGTGGATGTGCCTCAAGAGGCATTTATGGCGGTGTTAAAGCTGCAGAATGAGTAGTGCGACATGAGGAGTACAACTGGATCCCCTCTGCGACGAGAAGCGGTGCTGGCCTGGTTGGAGCAGCAAGTACCGGCCCCTCGCATCCGTCATATTCTCGGGGTAGAGGCGATGGCACAGGAGCTGGCCGCTTGTCACGGCTTGGACGGGCAAAAGGCCGCTTGGGCAGGGTTAATGCACGATTTGGCTAAGTATTTTCCCCCTGAAAAGCTGTTGGAGATGGTGGCTCAAGAACGGGAACTGGACGAAGTCGAGCGGGCTGAACCCCATATTCTCCATGCGGAAGCGGGATCCCTAGTGGCGCGGGATTACTTTCAGGTACGGGATCCCGAGATCTTGGCGGCCATTGCCAACCACACGTTGGGGCAGCCGGGTATGGATGCGTTAAGTTGTGTGATTTTTGTTGCCGATGCCCTAGAGCCGAATCGGGGCCACAGCCCGGAATTGGAGCAGTTGCGGCAACTGGCCTGCACCGATTTGGCCAAAACGGTGGTAGGAGTATGTGACCTTAGCCTTAAATTTTTGCTAAACCGGAGTCAGGTGATCCATCCACGCACCCTCATGACTCGCAATCATTTTCTGTTACATCCCTTAGAGATGCCGATGTCCCGGCCCCATGCCAACCCATCTGCAAGCCCAGTTGTTTTAGGAGGTTTTTAGTTGCTACATCTCATGCCTGACCCCGTTGCGGATCCCACCTATCGTATGGCGTTGAGCGCAGCCCGTGCCGCAGAAGAAAAAAAAGGTGGTGATATTGTTTTGTTGGAAGTATCCCAAGTTTCAACGTTGGCAGACTACTTTCTTCTGGTCAGTGGCTATTCCCTTACGCAAGTCCGAGCTATTGCCCGAGCGATCGAAGAACAAGTCTGGGAAAATTGGCAACAAACCCCCCGCCGCATTGAGGGACAAGAATCAGGCTCTTGGGTGCTGATCGATTATGCGGATCTAATCGTGCATGTGCTGATGCAAGAAGAAAGGGATTATTATGATCTAGAGTCTTTTTGGGCTCAAGCCCACCGAGTGAATCTGCCCATTGCGGGCTAAACCTTCGTGACTTTTACTGAGACAAAAAGTATTCCTCTACACGTCTTTGCTTGTTCGCAAAATGATATTGCCTGGCTCTGCCTGGTTAAGATTTTGCTTAATCAAGAAATATGTACAGCCCGCAACAATCTCACAAAGTCCTACGCAATTGCGTGTTAGCGTAGCAGATGAGAAGGGGATGGGTGAATCTCATTTTCTTCTCGGGCCGAGTTTCTATACTCTTCATTAAGTGGCTTGAGATATCTTCCTCAAAACGCCGATAATCCTGTGTTGATACTGAGTATCAATGGTGAGGTTTCAGGCTTGTTGGTTCTATATGATCAATATGATCTCAATATGATCAATGAGGTTATAGGAGGATAGATTAAGCCAGGAGTCAAGAGCTATCTGTTTGATGTGTTTAAGGATTCCTATGGTAACATTTTGGTTTTTCTATGGGTTTTCTATTGTGTGAGGATTGAGACTACCTTGGGTCGGTTCTTTTACTTCGAGCCCAAAGCCAGATGTAAACAGTAGCTCGACTCAGGTAAAGATGTGTTCAGGGCGTCTTAGTTTTGGAACGCCTCTTTAATTTTGGGAGATTCATCATGGAAAAGATGTTGGTCAATATCGTTGAGTACCTGGCGCTGGGAGAGCTGGAAAATTATCTTTGCTCGGAGCATCCCCATCAGCAGGTGTTCCATGATGCTATGGAGCGGGAAGCCATGATGCAGCAGATATTGAACCGGATCCCTGCTATTTATATGTGGTTGGCTGCCGATGAGTGCCCCAGCCGCGATCAGCTCAACCCTTCTGAGCAGGAATTGTTACGCTCAGTCGTGCGGGATGTGGTCAATCAAAAGCTACAGCAAGCCTCCTTTGGGGTTGACCCCTACGCGGGATCCATGTCGGAAGCTTTCTACGGCTAAGCTGCTGAGGCTAGGGCAGCATTGCCAGGGCAGGAAGGCTACACTGCAGAAGCATCGCTTCAGCTTGTTCAGGTTGCTATGCTGCCTATTTACTATTCGGATGTCTTTCTCAAGCATGACACAGGAGCTTTTCACCCTGAACGGCCAGCGCGCCTGCAGTCGATTGTGAAAACGCTGCGCAGCGCCCCTTTTGCCGACCAATTGGAATGGCGGGATCCCCCTGCTGCTGCCCTCGGGGAAATTGAGCGGGTTCATTCTCCTCAGCACATTCAATCGGTCATGGAGCTAGCAGCAGCGGGCGGGGGGCGGATTGAGGCCGATACTTTTGTTTCCTGCGGCAGTTTTGAGGCGGCTCGCTTGGCGGTAGGGGCGTGGATTGCCGGGTCGGAACAGGTTTTGCAAACCTCTCAACCGGCGTTTGTGCTCTGTCGTCCACCGGGACATCACGCCGAACCGGAGCAGGCGATGGGGTTTTGCCTGTTTAGCAACGCCGCCATTGCAGCACTGTGGGCTCTCGAACAACCAGGCATCGAGCGGGTCGCCATTTTCGATTGGGATGTACATCACGGCAATGGCACCCAAGCAGTGGTGGAGCGCTATCCCCAGTTGGCCTACGCTTCCATCCACCAGTTTCCCCTCTATCCCGGCACGGGATCCGCCAGCGAAACCGGAAGGTACGGCAACATTTGTAATGTGCCTTTGCCTGCTGGTTCAGATTGGTCGGTCTACAACAGTGCTCTTCACAACACCATCCTGCCGTTTTTACAGAAGTTCCAGCCGGATCTGCTGCTGATCAGCGCTGGGTTTGACTGTGCCAAAGGGGATCCCTTGGCGGGCATGCTGCTAGAACCCGAAGATTTTGGCCGTATGGCTCAGCTCTGCCTAAAGGAGGTTACCCGCAAAACTCTTTTTGGCCTTGAGGGAGGCTATGACCTGAACAATTTGGCCCAGGGCTGGCTCAGTCTGGCCCGGGTATGTCTCGGTGGAGAACCTTAGCCTTTCCACTTCACCCGAGGTAGGATCTGCTTCACATCCACACGATCCTTATACTTGAGGGCAAAGTTGAGCAGGGAATCCAGTAGGGAATCCGACAGGTAGTGGGGTTGCAGACCCAGATCCAGCAGTTTGGTGTTCTTGGCGTTGAAGTAATGCTCCTCCAGCTCAACGCGGGGGTTCTCTAGGTAGTTCACCTCCACCTTGAGGCCCATTGCGGCTGCTGCTTTCTGCACCAACAGCGCCAGCTGCTCGACACTAAATTGCTCCGTAAATTGGTTCAGCACCCGGAACTGCCCTGGCTCGGCGGGGTGAGCAATGGCCAATTCTACGCAGCGCACTGTATCGCGGATGTCCAGGAAGCCGCGGGTTTGGCCACCTTTGCCATACACCGTCAGGGGATGCCCGACGGCCGCTTGAATACAGAAGCGGTTCAAAGCGGTGCCAAACACGCCATCATAATCCAGACGGTTGATCAGCACCTCATCCATGCCAGTTTCATCCGTGAGCACCCCATACACCACCCCTTGGTTCAAATCAGTGGCGCGTAGCCCCCAAACGCGACAGGCAAAGTGGATATTGTGGCTGTCGTGCACCTTGGAGAGGTGGTACATGGATCCCGGCTGCTTCGGATAGGGAAGGGTGTCTTTGCGGCCATTGTGCTCAATGGTGATATACCCCTCTTCGATGTCGATATTGGGGGTGCCGTATTCTCCCATTGTGCCCAGCTTGACGAGATGGCAGTCAGGAAACTCTTCTTTGAGGGCGTAGAGAATGTTTAGGGTGCCGACTACATTGTTCACCTGGGTCATCACCGCATGATCACGGCTGATCATCGAGTAGGGGGCGGATCGTTGCTCGCCAAAGTGAACGATGGCATCCGGTGGGAACCGGCGCAGGCTGGAAATGAGAGCCTCGTATTGGGTGATGTCACAGACAAAGACGGGGATATCTTTGCCACTCAGCCCTTTCCAGCGATCCACCCGTTGCTCCAGTTGGGCAATCGGCGTCAGAGTGGAAACCCCCAATTGCAGATCCCAGAGGCGGCGAACGTAAGAATCGAGAATGGCAACCTCGTATCCCTTGCTGGATAAATGCAGAGCCGTTGCCCAGCCACAGTATCCATCGCCACCAATAATCAGGACTTTCATCAGTCGAGCAAAATTCGATTGTTCATGAATCTATCAAGTTATGGGATCAAAGACAAACTCCTGCGGGATCCCGTTTTTACGGCAAGGAATCGAGGAATTTGGCCTATTCGATGTGGGGAGGGTTGTCTAGGGTATAAACCGTGGTTTCTTCGGCAATCGCTCGCCGCAGATGGGCAGGCACTTGGTAAAGCCCCAACAGGGTAGTGCCGTCGATGAATCGCAGTGCCCCTCGACTGGGATCCAACTGTTGCCTCAGGACGAGGTCAATGGAGTCTGGGTCGGGTCTAGAGGGAATGGGCTGATGGGCACAGAGGGCAAACCCCAGTGGCCCACCATAGGTGGGGGTATAGATGGCATAGGACTGCACAGCGGCGAACACGGTCTGCAGGGTATGAATGATGCGGGTGTGTTGTCGAAATTCCACCGGCCCCACTGGCCCCGCTTGCACCACGAAGGCCCCATCCGGTTGCAACTTGGAGCGGATTTGCCGGAAAAACTCTTGGGTAAACAGGCGGTAGGCCGGGCCAGACTCAATCGGATCCGACAAATCCGAAAGGATGACATCCCAAATCGGGCCGGTGTGGTGGAGAAACTCCAAAGCATCAGCAATCACCACCTGTACCCGTGCATCTTCTAGCGCCCCCTGATGCATTTCCGGCAAATGTTCCCGACAGGCTTCCACCACTTCCCCGTCGATATCCACCATCACCACCTGCTCAACCGAGCGCCAGCGCAACACCTCGCGCACCGTTGCCCCTTCGGCGCCACCCAACACCAGGATGCGCTTCGGGATCCCACCCCCCTGAACCACTTGCAACAGGGCTGGATGCACCAGAGCCTCGTGATAGAGAAACTCATCTGCAGTGGTGGATTGCCAGCGCCCATCCAACACCAACCCCTTGCCATAGGCACCCGTTTCCACGATCAGCATCTCTTGGAAGGGGGTTCGCCGGTAGGCAAGGATGCGGGTGATACCGCGAACGCTACCATCCCAGGGGGTGGAGTATTCCTGTATCCAAAGGGGGATCCCAGGCGTATACATACCCTAACCCTAGCGTCCTCGTTGAGGGGCAGCTTCCCAGTTTGGGGTGAGGGAGTCTACGGGGTCGGTGATCCCCATGGGGCGGCGAGGCACCTTGCGCAGAGAATGTCCACGAGCTTGAAACACCGTGATCAGATACTCACAAGCCACCTCCGGCTGGGTATGACGGCCACAGGTGAACACGTCCACCGCCGCATAGCCCGCTTCGGGCCAGGTGTGAATGGAAATGTGAGATTCCCCCAACAGCGCAAGGGCCGTAATCCCCTGGGGCTTAAATCGGTGACACAGCTCCCCTAAAAAGGTGGAGTTGGAGCGTCTCGCTGCCTCCCGCAATGCCTGTTGCACGAGAGAGACATCATCTAAAAGATTGGCCGGGCAGTCGTAGAGCTCTAGGATGCAGTGGATCCCGATCAGAGCCAGAGACCTATCCCCTAATTGGCCAGATAGTGTGTGAGCCATACTATCCCCTAATTGGCCAGATAGAAACACAAGGCCATGCCGAAAAGCACAGCTTTACCAGTATCTCATAGGTTGAGGAAAATGAATCAACCCCACGCTTCTTGCGCAGTTTTCCTACCTCAGGTTGCTGGAACTTCTGGCTCTGGCCATTTCGGATAGAGCAAGGTTTCTAACTGAAGCAGAGCTTGCTCTAGATCATCGTTGACGATCACATAGTCAAATTCATCTTGGGCATCCAATTCTTGTTGGGCCTGTTGCAAACGTCGCTCAATGCTGGCCTCGGAGTCCTGCCCCCGTTCGCGGATACGCCGTTCCAGCTCTTGCAATGAAGGAGGCGACAAAAAGATACGGATTGCTTCTGGGCAATGCTGGCTCACTTGACGGGCCCCAGCCAATTCAATTTCCAGCAAGACATCCTGCCCCTGGCTGAGCTTGTCCAGAACCGCATCGCGGGGGGTTCCGTAGAAATTGCCTGCGTACTGCGCCCATTCCAGCAATTCGCCCGCTTCAATTAAGCGGAAAAATTCTTCGCGGCTGCGGAAAAAATAGTTGACCCCTTCCTGTTCGCTGGGGCGGGGGGAGCGAGTGGTAACGGAAACGGAAAAATACAGCTCAGGATGGCGTTGGCGTAACTGTCTCACAACCGTGCCTTTCCCCACACCACTGGGCCCTGTGAGTACCAGCAGACGACCCCGCTTGAGATTGGGCTCCAGGGATCCCTGAGTACCCTCTAGAACACCTTGCCGCTGCACACACTCGGAAGACATGGGAAAGAGGAGCATGGTGGAAGAGGCTGGCATAGGCTACAGACCAATGAAGGGTGGCCGAACAGTTGGTTTGTTTTAGGATATCTCACTCTTTGCTTCTCAGACTGCTCACCCAGTTGCCAATAGTGGTCAACAATGACACCCTCTAAAGCACTGGTGTCTGGGACTTTCACCTTTTCACCTGTACTCAATGCAGTCAGTGTTTCTTGCTCGCTGGTGGGGTAAAAGCGGTAGCTGTAAGCTTTTTCCATGCTCACATTATTTGACAGATAGCACCTGTTCTGTGAGTGGTATAGGTTATTGTGTGCCCATCCCATACTTAAAGGCAGGGGTCTCTCGGAGGCTTAAGATGAACATCCGCTGGCGACGGCTTGCTACCCCCACAGCACCCTGCCACTGTGCCACCTGCGGGCAACGCTTTCCAGGAAAGAGACGGGTTCCTCATCTGTTTAGCGATGCCCAGCTGGATCTCGGCCCGCTCTGCCCCCAGTGTTTTGCCGCATCCCCTGTCCAATTGCGGGAACGCATGCGCCGCTATGCTTATTTGATCCATTTGAATCGGTTGCGCCACCCGGGATCCCCAGACCACGCCCGTCACCTGGAACAGTTGGCCTGTGAGCGCTCCATTCGCTATCCGGGGCCACTCGGTTGGCTGCGGCATTGGCAGAAGACCTAGGCAACCAACAGGCACAAAACAGGGTGAACACCGCAAAGATGCAGGAGAATCAAATCAAGAGGGGATCCCTAAGTGGGGATCGACACGCCTATATCTGCTGTATCTGTTGTCATGAGGAAACCCGATGAATCTGGACAGCCTGCCAGAACCCGTAGCCGATGCTCTGATCAAAAGTCTGCTCACCGATGTGGAACAGTTGATCAACCAGCATGGCCTCTCGGAGATCCTGGTCGGGTTAGCCATGTATTGCAATGTGCAGTCCAAGGCCAAGTTCAACAAACCCAATCGCACTGAAAAAGATGAGGAGCTAGGATTTTATTTTCGGGATGCTGCCAAAGCCCTAGAAGTGGCTGCTAGCCTTACCTACCGCACCATGGATCGGTCTGCATCCAGTCACTAACGGGCGCGCTCCGGATCCCAAGGTTTGCTTCTGGCAAGCGTAGATTGGTTGCGCTCACTTTGGATGAGGTTTATGGAAGCGTGGGCTACAGCCCTTTCGTTCTTCCCTCACTTGCCCCCAAAGCCTCGGTTGCCGCCACCCTTTTTACCGCCACCTTTACCCGGTTTACGACTGGGTTGTTGGCGAGGCGGAGCGGCGGAGCGTCCGCGCCAGCTGGGGCCGCCACTGGGAAGAGGACTACGTCCACCGCCACCCCCCAAGCCCCCCATGCCAGGAAACCCACCGCCCATGCCCATGTTACGCATCATGTCGCGCATGCGTTGAAAGTCACTGACCAAACGGCTGACATCCTCCAACTTATGGCCAGAGCCATTGGCCACGCGGCGTTTGCGGCTGACACTACGGGCCAAGAGGTCAGGGTTCTTGCGCTCTTCTGGGGTCATGGAGTTGATCATCGCTTCGGCACGGGCCAGTTGGTCTTGCCCTTTTTGCAGCTGGTCATCGCTGATTTTGCCCATCCCCGGCATCAGTCTCAACAGGCCCCCCAGGGATCCCATGCGTTTAATCATGCGCATTTGTTTGAGGAAATCGGTGAAATCAAACTGGGCGGTCATCATCTTTTCCGCCATGCTGGCGGCATCCCCCAGGTCAATTTCTTCTTGGGCTTTTTCCACCAGGCTGAGGATATCCCCCATGCCCAAAATGCGCGAAGCCATGCGATCCGGGTAGAAGGGATCCAGGGCCTCCACTTTTTCCCCTACCCCGATGAACTTAATCGGTTGTCCAGACACCTGCCGAATCGAGAGGGCCGCCCCGCCGCGAGTGTCCCCATCCAACTTGGTGAGAATGGCTCCGGTAATGCCCAGCCGTTCATGGAAAGCTTGGGTGAGATTGGCCGCCTCCTGCCCGATCATGGCGTCCACCACCAGCAAAATTTCGTGGGGTTGCACGGTGGCCTTGACCCGCTCCAGTTCCGCCATCATCTCCAGGTCAATTTGCAGCCGACCGGCGGTATCCAGAATCACGTAGTCACATCCCTGCTGGCGGGCTGCCTCTACCCCTTGGCGGGCGATCTCAACGGGATCGGTTTTGCCCAGATCGAAGACGGGAATCTGAATTTGTTGCCCGAGGGTTTTCAGTTGGTCAATAGCCGCTGGCCGGTAAATATCTCCGGCTACCATGAGCGGTTTTTTGCCCTGTTTGCGCAAGTATAAGGCCAGCTTGGCACAAGTGGTGGTTTTCCCGGATCCCTGCAAACCGGCCATAAGGATGATGGTCGGTGGGGTAGAAGCCTGGGCGATGGGCACGTTGGCGTCCCCCATCACCTTCACCAATTCGTCGTGAACAATCTTGATGAACTGCTGATCCGGGTTGACCCCCATGATCACTTCGGATCCGAGGGCGGCCTCCCGTACCTCTTCGATAAACCGCTTCACCACCTGCAGGTTTACATCCGCATCCAACAAGGCCCGCCGCACTTCCCGGAGGGCTTCTTGAATGTTGGTTTCGGTGATTTTGTCCTGGCCACGCAGCTTTTTCCAGGCCAATTCCAATTTCTCGGAGAGGGCATCAAACATGGGTGCTGTTTATCCTGTCAAGGGATCCTGAGGGCATTCCCTACCATAGTCCAGTTGGGGCAATTGTTGTCAGAGATGGGTTAGAGGGTCTAGAGCAGAGTCCAAGACGGATCCCTCCCATCCCAATGCTGGCAGATAAGAATCCTTCACCAACCCCTGGATGGGGTCGAACAACCATTTCGGCCCGCAGGAACTGGCTCCTTTACAAAAGTTTAAGCGACAATGGGAGGCGTTGCTTGCTGTTGAGATCCACCCATGGTTACTGCCACGCCTACCTACAGCACTGCCGATTGGCAGCTGGGCTACCGCTCTCTGACCACAGAACAGGAGTATTGGATCCCGGAGATCGAGGGGCGAATTCCGGCGGGCTTGCGGGGTACTCTGTTTCGCAATGGGCCGGGCAAGTTGGAGGCGGGATCCCAGCGTTATGGCCATCCATTTGATGGCGATGGCATGATTTGCGCCATAACATTTGTCGAGGGGAAAGCCCATTTTCGCAATCGGTTTGTCCGCACCCGTGAGTTTGAGGCGGAAGAGAAGGCGGGGCGGGTACTTTATCGGGGGGTGTTTGGAACGCAAAAGCCGGGGGGCTGGTGGACCAATTTCCTGGATTTGAAATTTAAGAACCCCGCCAACACCAACGTAATCTACCAAGGGGATAAACTGCTGGCCCTTTGGGAGGCGAGTGCTCCCTATCGACTGAACCCTGCCGATTTGACCACAGAGGGCATTGAAACGTTTGCAGGCGGGATCTCCCCCCATCAACCCTTTACGGCTCATCCCCGCCGGGATCCGAAAACGGGCGATCTGATTGCGTTTGGGGTGCGGGCGGCCCTGAATTCGACGCTGTTGTTTTACCGTCTCGATTCCCAGGGGCGATTAACCGAAAAACGGGATTTCCAAATTCCAGGTTTTGCCTTTCTGCATGACTTTGTTTGGACACCTCAGTACCGCATCTTTTTCCAAAATCCGGTGGTTTTTAACCCCCTGCCGTTTGTGTTGGGCTGGCAATCGGCAGGCACTTGTCTGACTCTAAAGCGGGGGGAGCCGACTCGCATCTGGTTGTTTCCCAACAGCAGGGATCCCCTTCATCCCATTCAACTGGAAACAGAACCGGGGTTTGTCTTTCACTTCGTCAACGGCTACGAAGTCGGGGAGCAAGTGATCGTCGATGCCATTCTCTACGAGGAATACCCTGCCCTGGAGCCCAATGCCGATTATTTGCACATCGATTTCACCCAGGTTCCGGCGGGTAAGCTGTGGCGGTTTTATCTGGATCCCAAGGCAGGCAGCGCGAAGCAAGAACTGCTACTGGATCGGTCGGTGGAGTTTCCGGCCATTCATCCGGCCCAAATGGGGGGATCCCATCGCTACATCTACATCGGTGCCACCCATGCCCCCGGCCCCAATGCTCCTTTACAGGCCATTCTGAAGTTGGATACCGAAACGGGCCGTACCCAGCAGTACAGCTTTGCTCCGCGTGGGTTTGTCGGGGAGCCGGTGTTTATCCCCTATCCCGCTAGCCAGGGGGAAGAGGAGGGGTGGATCGTCACGGTGATTTTTGATGCGGCCAGCCAGTGCTCTCAGGTGGTGGTTCTGGAAGCGCAAGACCTTGCTGCTGGGCCGATTGCACGGATCCCGTTGCGGCATCATATCCCTTATGGTCTACACGGCAGTTTTACTCCGCAAGTGTGGGTGAACTGATGGGTATAATCATTCCCAATGTAGGATCAGACACTTCGGGTGCTGGCACAACTCTTCTAGCCTGCCCTGTGTAAGGATTTGGTCATGAACGCAGTGTCCCATTCTAAATCAAAATTGCCATAGATAAGGGTGTCTTGAAAAATCCAGATCCTGGCCAGATCCTGTTGAGAATGAATACGAAAGAATCGGACTTTCAATGTTGATCTATTCACAATTCAAGAGCTCTATTGGATGACTAAAGGTTGATCATATTCTTAAGTGTTTCTTCTCGGATCAAGTCAAAGACCTGACGATTTAGAGACAAAAAATCTTCAGTTAGCTTGATATCAATATGCCGGGGTCGAGGCAACGCAACCGAAACCTCAGCTTTGATGCATCCTGGGTTAGTCCCCATCACAAGAATCCGGTCACTCAAAAATACTGCTTCATCAATATCATGGGTAACAAAAATGATGGTAGGTCGAAGTTCCTGCCAAACATCCAACAACAACTCCTGCATCATGTGACGAGTTTGGGCATCAAGGGCAGCAAATGGCTCATCCATGAGCAGAACCGAGGGAGAATTCACTAGGGCACGGACGATGCTGGCCCGCTGCTGCATTCCCCCTGATAACTGATGAGGGAAAGCATTCCGGTATCTGTAGAGACCAACTCGCTCCAAAAAGTCATTAACTAAATCTGTCCGCTCTTTTTTGGGTATACCTCTAATTTTTAGACCAAATTCGACATTTTGGAAGGTGGTTTTCCAAGGCAGAAGCGAATATTGCTGAAAAACAAATCCCCGATCCGATCCAGGTGTATCCACATGACGTTTATTGATAAAAACGTAGCCACTAGTAGGCTTAATAAAACCGGCAATCACATTCAGCACAGTTGACTTTCCACAACCAGATGGCCCTAATAAACAGACGAATTCTCCCGGATCCAGATTGAAATTAATAGAATCAAAAACACGAATAGCTTCTCCCCGACGGGAAAATGTCATGCTCAGGTTTTCAACCTCCACATATCCTTTTTTGATTGTAGAGGTATGTGTGGCGAGTAAGTTAGTCATATTGATTGATCTCAACAGAATTTCCAGTCTTCACTCAAATTGAGGCAATATCCAATCAGAATCAAAAAGGTGCATTCTTACATTCTATTTTACCCGTTGAACTCTCCAGGGCATTAGCAATCGAGTCAGTTGATCTACCCCCCACGCGCTGAAGGCTCCCATAAAGCCAATCATCAACATTCCCATTACAATCGGTGGGTAGTGAGAGGTGACATAGGATTCCCAGGTGACATAGCCTACCCCATAGCGACCTGCCAAGATCTCAGCTGTGACCAGACAAAACCAAGAGTTTCCCATGCCGATCACTAGGCCGCTGGCAATGCTGGGCAGCGCCCCTGGAATCACGATATCGGTGAAGATGTGATGCTGCTTGGCTCCCAAGGATTGACCGACGCGTAAAAGCAGCGGGTCTGTACCCTCCACACCGCGAATTGTGCTGATCAAAATCGGGAAAAAAGCTCCCACAAACGTGATGTAAATCATGCCTGTTTCTGCATTGGGAAACATTAAAATTGCCAACGGGATCCAAGATACGGCTGGAATAGGACGGAGAATCTCCAATGGAATGAAAATCAAATCTTCTATCTTCTGGAACCAGCCAATCAGGATCCCTAAACCACATCCCAGTCCAACGGCAACAAAATAACCAATCAATACCCGACTAATACTGGCCTTAAAATGCAGCCAGGGATTTCGAGATAGAAAGTGGATAGTAGCTTGAAAAACCTGTACAGGAGAGGGAACAAAGCGAAAATTAACGAAGAAGTTGAAATTAATTGTGGACAGAATCTGCCAAATCCCAAAAAAAAGAATTAATGACAGCACACGTCGAAATTTCCTATTCTCCCATAGAGGCAGAAACTTGTTTGGAGGATGAAGATACAAGGATTGCTTTTGCTTAGTCAAATAGTCGATGCGATAGGCAACCCCTTTATACCATTGGAGCAGGGGAGACTTGGACTGTGGCATTGTCATCAGATACTCCAAAACAGGTCAAGAACAAACAGGAATTCGTATCTATTGAGGCAAAGCCATTGCCTGTTGAGACTGTTGTAAGGCACGAAAGCCCATCACAGAAGATCCCACTTCATTGGCAAAAGCCCGAGCATCTTCTTCCAGTAAGAAAGCAGAGATTTCTTCGCCATTCTGCACAAAGAAAGAATTTTCTGCAAATAGTTTCCAGCCGTTGTTGCGATCGTGCACAAAGATCACCCGCGCCGCCTGGCCATCGGCGCGCAATTCCTGAAGCTTAGCCAGCATGTTCTTGATGGAGGCAAAATTGCGGGTTAGCTCCTCACCTCCTACCCACAGTTGCGCTGCCATCGAGGGATCCTCAATCGGCTCGCCGGTCAAGTCATCCTCGCCTGCGAGGACATAGTTTTCGCTAGTCGCCACTACCTCGTCGTAGTCGAGGCTCATCTCCTCCATTGCCATCCGCAAAAAGCTGTCATCCACCCAGTCCCGCACCGAAGACGGATCAATATTCTCATCCACTCGGCCTAGCGCCCGAAGCACAGTGATGCTATTTTCGAGGCTTTGCAGGTGAATCTCGCGAATGGTGGGATCAATAGTCTGCAATCCGGAGGGACCAAGGAACATGTAGACTACCTCTTTCTCGATACTGGACCACTTCTCGATATCGGCTGACACCAGTTCTGGATTCACTTGGAATAGTTGATTGGCCTCCAATAGGGCCTTGAGGTAAGCCACCACGATCTCGGGGTGTTTTTCAGCAAAATCAGAGCGCACCAGTACCCCATGTAGAGTGGGCACATTGGTCTGGGCCCCATCAAAAATCTTGCGGGCAAACCCCCGGAAGGGGAACAGCTCCCCGAACGGCACGAAGTTAGCGTGGGCATCAATTTGGTTGGTACGCAAGCTGGTGCCCCCTACCTCCGGCGCCTGACTGATCAGGGTGACCTCGGTTTCCGGATCGATGCCGATATCCTGAAAAGCCTTGAGCAGCATTCCGTGGGCCGCAGAGCCAAAGGGCACGGATACCTCGGCTCCCCTTAGATCAGCCAGAGAAGTGGCGGAGCTATCTGCCGGTACCATGACCGCATTACCGGCTCCCGTGGCACTGTAGGCCAGGGTGGCAATAAAGATGGTCTCGACGTCCGATTCCCGCCGAAACGTGGTCATGTTGATGACGGCAGGGAAATCCCCCATCATGCCGATGTCAACGTTTCCAGCCAACATTTGGTTGGTGATGGGGGGGCCAGAAGTATAGCTTGACCACTCGATGTCGTAGGTGACGCCCTCGTAGTCACCAGTGGTGGGCAGATGCTTCTCCAACAGTCCCATTTCTCGGATCACAGAACCGCCGGTGGAGGTGTTGATTACTTGATCTTGAGTGGCAATCGAGATACGAATTCGCTGCTGACTAGAAGCTTCTTTACCGAGCAAAAGTGTTGAAAAAATCAGCAAACTAGTGGAAGCCTTGAGAAACCATTGACGGGTTATCTTCATAGTCTTGTCGTCCCAAATCGGTACACTTATCAAATCGAAAGGAGTAGCAGCCAACTGTAAGCCTAGATACAAACTCGGATCGATATTGTTATGATGGAATAGGGAAATTAACTGAATCCATAGAAATCATTGATGACTTATAAGATGCTGGTTAATTGCGTTGTAAATTAGCTTCATGATGGCAGTGATTAGGAATAGAACTGTTTCACCAGAACCAGACTTGAGACAGCTAGAAAAAGCCATGAGGCTATGGCAAGGTAGAGGGGCTGAATCCCCAGCGTACGAATTTTCTTGAGGTCGGTCTCTAGGCCCATTCCCGCCAGCGAGATACCCAACAAGAGCTTGTTGATGCTCAGGATCCCATCTGTCAGATCCCTGGGCAGCAGTCCCAGGCTATTGACGACCACCACCCCCAAAAAGATGACCACAAACCACGGAATATAAAGAGAGGAGCCTGTGGGTTGGTTCCGCTGGGTCAAAAGGCTGAGCACGACCGTTAAGGGGGCCAAATACAGCACCCGACTTAGTTTGGATAGGGTGGCAAACTCGCCGCTTACCAGATCGTGTTGAAAGGATGCCGCGATCACCTGGGCTACCTCATGGATGGAGGCCCCACACCAGATGCCATAGGATAACGAGGACAGGTGCAACAGCTCCGGCACCAATGGGTAGAGCAACATCGCGACGGTACCCAGAGCGGTGATCAAACCAATGGCGTAGGCCATCTCCTCCTCAGAGCTATCCACCACACTGTTGGCGGTGACCACTGCCGAGGCTCCACAAATTGAGGTGCCCGCCGCGATCAGATGCACTAACTTTTGCGAGATGCCCAGCCGGGATCCCAGCCAGAGGGTGAAGGCCACGGTACTGACTAAGGTTGCTGAGATCATGACAAACCCAGTTAGGCCCAGGGTGGCGATATCCCCCAAGCTGAGGCGCAGACCCAGCAGAATAATGGCCAGCTTGAGGATTTTCTTGAGGGAAAATCGCACCCCAGGGTAAAAGGTTGGGGGCAGGCCGACGGTGTTGCGCAACAGGATCCCGAAGAGGATGGCCAGCAACAAGGGGCTGAGCAGCGAGATGGTCCAAGTGGCCTGAATCAGCGTTGCCCCAACCGCCAAGCCACTGGTGAGCAGCAGACCCGGTAGGAGCATGGCCCAGGCCCGCCAGCGGGAGGAATGGGCAGACGGAAGCTGGGTGGGGATCGGGGGGCGGGTTATGTTCAGAGGCAACCGTTTCACAGGGGCGACTCCATAAGACACTCCAATCAACACAGCGTTGGGTCAGGATTTCCGACAGGTAGGAGGGATTTTGTGACTTAGATCACCAGACCCATGACGGCGACCAACGCCAAAAATCCCAAGATGAGGCGGCGAAACAGGTGCTCATTGACGCGAGCAAATAGCCAACTGCCCAGCAGGAGTCCCAGGTAGAAAACGGGGATCAAACTCAAGCCCAGCCCCAGCACCTCAACACTGAGTAAATCTCGCAACCAGTAGGCGACCACCGTCACCGCTTGGGTGAGGCCAAAGTAGGCGATCAAACTGGCCCGATTAATGCTGGCTTTGTTGGATCCCGAGAAGAAATAGATCACCACCGGCGGCCCGCCAATGCCCCCGATGCCCGTTAAAAAACCACTCACCAGCCCGGTGCCCAGCGAGGTGGCTCGATTGGGTTGGCCGCTGTAGCGAAAACCAGAGGCGATGATCAGCACCGAGATCAGGATGGCGATGGCGATGGTGCGCTGAACGATCACCGGATCGATACTGACCAGAAAGACCGTTCCCACCGGGATCCCAATCAATGCGGCAGCTGCCATAGGTAAGATGGCCCGCCAGTTGGCCTGCCGAAAAGCACCGGGCACCGACTGAATGGAGGCCATGACCTCAAACATTACCGCGATGGCGGCGGCAACCGAGGGGCCGACGAGTGGGGTGAGGGCGGGCATTTGCACCATGGCGGAGCCAAAGCCCGAGAACCCTCGAACCACTCCAGCGATGCCACAGATCAAGGCCGCCATCCCCCAAGTCTGGAGAGAGAGGGTTAGGATACGGCTGTCCTCAACTGTTCAATAGCCCCACGCGGGGCAAAGGTCTGGATCAACCCTGCGGCCACCTGCCCATACACCTGAGCAGTCTCCGACTGGGGCTCCCCTAGCGTTAGCGGCTGTCCCCCATCCCCCCCCGCGCAAATGCGGGGATCCAAAGGCACCTGGCCCAGGAGGGGAATGTTGAGCTCCTGCTCCAGTTGTCGCCCTCCTCCCTGCCCGAAGATGGGGGTCGTTTCGCCGCAATGGCCACAGCGCAGATAGCTCATGTTCTCGATTAGGCCGAGGGTGGGCACCCCGACTTTGCGAAACATCTGAATGCTGC
Organism: Thermostichus vulcanus str. 'Rupite'; assembly: GCF_022848905.1. Taxonomy (NCBI): domain Bacteria; kingdom Bacillati; phylum Cyanobacteriota; class Cyanophyceae; order Thermostichales; family Thermostichaceae; genus Thermostichus; species Thermostichus vulcanus. The sequence goes on along the minus strand of NZ_JAFIRA010000001.1, from coordinate 88,123 downwards.
GGCGCACGTCAGAGAGGGCCACCTGCTGGGGAGTGGTCACCATCAGGGCTCCACAGATGGGGCTTTCTTGGACGATGGTGATCTGGGCATCCCCAGTTCCCGGCGGCAGGTCAATCAGCAAGAAGTCCAGATCCTGCCAGGCCACCTCATGCAAAAACTGGGTCAAAATCTTGTGCAACACTGGGCCCCGCCAAGCCAACGGATGCTCCGGATCCGCCAAGAGCCCCACCGACATCACCTGGATCCCGTATCCCATTAGGGGCCGAAACCGCTGGCCCGCATCCGTCTGGATCACCTCCACTGCCGAGGGCGGGATCCCCAGCATCTGAGGGATATTGGGGCCATAGATATCAGCGTCCAGGATCCCTACCCGTGCCCCCGCCTGGGTCAATGCGGCAGCTAGGTTGACGGTGCTGGTGGATTTGCCCACGCCCCCTTTGCCACTGGACACCGCCAGGGTGATCCGCACCTGTGGAATCGTACACAGTTGCACATAGGTCTTTTTGCACCATGGCAGAGGGGCCAACGCCTGCTCCACCTGATCTTGGAGGGCCAACTGATGGGATCCCACATAGAGTCGCAGATAGACGTAATCCCCCACAATGCGTAGATTGCGCACCATGCCCAGGCTGACGATGGTGTTGCCCAGCGTGGGTTCCACCACCTGCTTCAGCCGTTGGATCACCTCAGCCTGCCGTGCCTCCGCCACTGGATCGGGCGGAGCTGGTGGGGCTGGTGTAGGCGATTCCGCAAACAGCCCATCAAACATTGGAGGCCCCCTGGGTGGCAGCCTGAAGCTGCTTGATGGCCCGCTCCACCTGGATGCGCACCTCGATATCCGGGTCATCGAGGGTCTGTTGCAGGGCATTGAGCACCTGGGGATCCCCGAGATGACCGAGGGCAATGGCGGCTTCTTTGCGCACGTCGGAGTATTCATCCGACAATGCCCGCACCAGAGGCGGCAAAACCGCCTGACTGGCTCCCTTTTGCAGGGCTTGAGCCGCAAACTTGCGCACCTGCCAGTGCTCGTCCCCCAGAGCTTGCCCCAGGGTGGGGATGGCACCGGGATCCTGGTGTAGTGCCAGGGACTGAGCCGCATTGCGCCGCACCTGCCAATCGGGGTGGCGGGTCAAGGCATCCTGCAAGGTGGGGATTACCTCAGGGTCTTGTAGGTGGCCTAAGGTCAGGGTGGCGGCCCGTACCACCGTTACATCGGGATCCTCCATCAGGGCCAGGGCTGGCTGGCATCGCTCCACCTGATTGAGGTAGCGCAGGGTGATGACAGCCGCTTCCCGCAGCTCAGGCCGATCGGAGGTAAAGAAGGGCAAGATGTAGGGTAAAGCCTGCACATCATGGATCTTGCGCAGCAAAATCAGGATGTTGAGCTGTTTCTTGGGATTCAGCTGCTCTAACTCCACCAACAACTGCGGCAGATCATCAGGGGCCACTAGCTCCTTCAGGGCCGACAGTGCCTCCTCCCGCACATCCGCATGAGGAGATCCGAGGCAGGCCATCAAGGGCTTCACAGCAATTGGGTTAGCCATCTCCCAGAGGGCAGTAATGGAAATCAGCTGCACCGCAGGGCTGTCGTCTTTGAGAGTTTGAATAAGGAAGGGAATAGCCTCTTCATTCCCGATATGCTGAAGGTTTTTCACCGCCACCAGACGGTCGTTGACATCCTCGGCCCCCAACATCTCCACCCACTGGTGCAATTCGGGATCTAAATTGGCGAGATCCAGATTGGCATCGGTCATGACAGGGGCCTCCTAGCGCAGCAAAAACGGGATCTGAACAGTGATGGCATTGGTGGGGCATTCCTTCTCACAAGGCAGACAGAACCAACACTCGTCATATTTCATGTATGCTTTGCCGGTTTCGGGGTTTTTCGCCAACACATCGAGGGGGCACACCTCAATACAGGCCACACATTTTTCCAGACATTTTGACTCATCGACGATGACCGGCACATCCACACGTTGGGTAGTTAAGGCCATAGTTCAGCAGCTCCTTTTGCGACATTATTGTTTTGCGGCATTGTTTTGCGGCATTTTTGACTAAAAAAACTGAGGGATGAGCAGTGAGAGACAGAAGACTGAGCGCTAACTTGTCCTAGCGAACAGCCACATCGTAGATTTCTTTCTCGATATTCACATCCACAATGTAAGGCTCCACCGCCCGCTTAAACAAGGTCATCTCACCACTGGGATCCTTTTTCAGGTTGACGTGGCAGAACCATTCGCTGTTGTTTTTCTCGGGATAATCCACCCGATAGTGATAGAGACCCCACCGGCTTTCTTTGCGATAGAGAGAGGCCCGCGCTGCCATTTCGGCACAGTCGCGGATGAAATGCACCTCCATACACCGCATCAACTCATGGGGATCCCGTGCTCCCATCTGGCCAAGAGTATCGTGATAACGGACAAAATGCCGCAGACCAATTTCCATTTTGTTGGTGACTTTGGGGGGTTGCAGATAGTCATTCACCAGCCGCCGCAGTTTATACTCCACCTGCGTGTGAGGGATCCCGTCCGGCTGTTGCAGGGGCTGATAGATACGGGCCTTTTCGGCCTCCAGAAACTCTGCATCCGGTTCCACATGCTCAAGGTCTTGGCTGTAGGCCATGCCGTGCTCCCCAGCCAAGCGACCAGAGACAAACGCCCCAATCATATAGTTGTGGGGGATGCTGGCCATATCTCCAGCGGCATAGAGTCCGGGCACGGTTGTGCGCGCCCATTCATCCACCCACACCCCAGAGGCACTGTGGCCGCTACACAGGCCGATTTCAGAGATGTTCATCTCCACCCCATCGGTGCGGTAGTTCTCTCCCCGATTGGCATGGAATCGCTCGCGACTGGGCCGCTCATTCGACCACAAGACTCGCTCAATCTCAGAGATGGTGTCCTCATCCAGATGGGTCATCTTGAGCTGGATCGGCCCCTTGCCAGAGTTGAGTTCTTTGTAAACCTCCAGCATCATCTGGCCGCTCCAGTAGTCACAGCTGATGAAGCGATAGCCCTCAGCATTAGCGGTATAGGCCCCGAAGGGGCTGGCCACATAGGCACAGGCGGGGCCGTTGTAGTCCTTGATCAGGGGGTTGATCTGAAAGCACTCGATGTTGGTCAGTTCAGCTCCAGCATGGTAGGCCATCGAGTAGCCATCCCCGGCATTGGTGGGGTTCTCGTAGGTGCCATAGAGGTATCCCGACGCCGGTAGACCCAGCCGCCCGCAAGCCCCCGTGCACAACACCACCGCCTTGGCTTGAATCACCACAAAGTCGCCATTGCGCACATCGAAACCTACCACCCCGGTGGCACGCCCTTCCTGCACGATCACACGTGTGGCCATGACCCGATTAGTCACCTGCACTTTATGCCGTTTTACCTGACGGGCCAGAATCTTTTTCAAATCCTTCCCTTCCGGCATCGGCAACACATATTTACCAACTCGATGCACCTGTTTGAGGTCATAGTTGCCCTCATGATCCTTCTGGAATTTCACACCCCAGCTTTCTAGTTCCTGAATCACCTCAAAGCCGAGTTTGCCGGTCTGATAAACGGCCTTTTGATTGAGAATCCCATCGTTAGAAATAGTGATCTCACGGACATACTGTTCAGGGGTAGAATTGCCAGGAATGACCGCCGTATTCACGCCATCCATACCCATAGCGATGGCCCCACTACGGCGGATATTGGCCTTTTCGAGGATCAATACCTCGCAATCAGGATGACTTTGCTTCGCTTTGATAGCTGCCATCGTCCCGGCAGTGCCACCCCCCACAACCAACACATCAGTCTTCAGCCATCGTGTATCCATTTGGAACCTCTTTTCGGATGAAACTGCTCAACATATTCAGAATCTTGGGACATAATCGATCCGTTTTCGATCAGTCTGACTGAAAGCACAGGTTCTACAACGTGCCACGCCTGTTCATCATATGTGCTCTATTCACATGCATCAAGGTATTCTCTGGCCATTCACATCAATCCATCATAGGGATCCTGAATCGATCCATAACCAATCGTTTTGCTGTGATTGCCTGCTGGGATAATCTCGGCATTGGAAGCTAAGAACTCAAGATAGATGATGTGTCTATTTTGGTCGATAAAGAACCTTGTAAGCGCCAATTGCCAAACTAAAATAGTCATCCACATCATCTGTAATCTTAGACATAAAACAGTCAGGCCTAGTTTGATCGAACAAGAGGATGATTTGATGAATAGATAAATTTCGTTAATTAATATGGTCTTCTAGTGAGATATTTGGGATCCCAAAGGGCTCTCCTGGCTTTATGGTGACAGTACTAGAATCTCCCGTTCACGTTAGCGGTGCGTAGCACAATGTCAACACCTGACAGGGCAAAGATCTCAGAGTAGGAAATGAGCCGCATCTATCACATTCCTGGGAGAGCTATTCGATCCAAGGATGGACTTTTATGTCTGATGTTCTGATGTCGATTTATCCTCATGGGTCATCCTGCTCCCTGTAGGCATCCTCCGAAGAGGTACTTTCGCTACAACAGTCCTCATGGGGATGGTGGTGTATAGACAATGTATCCAGACATGTCAGAATGAAATCCCTGGCGACAATGCAGGAACTGAGCCGATGGAGCTATATCAACTCAAGGTATTTTTGGAGGTTGCCCGGCATTTGAGTTTTACCGAGGCGGCGGATGCTCTTCACCTCACCCAACCGGCTGTCAGTGCCAAGATCAAATCCCTAGAGTCTGAGTTGGATGTCACCTTATTTCACCGATTAGGGCGCAAGATCCAACTGACTGAGATGGGCCAATGCCTGGTGGAAGAGGGATCCAAACTGTTGGCCTTGGAGCAGCAGGTGATCAACCGGATTCAGGATCTCAAATCCGGCAAACATCGTACCTTACGGATTGGGTGCACCGCTCTAGTAGCGGATGAATGGTTGCCCAGTCTATTGTTTCGCTACCGTTCCCAGCATCCCAACCTCACCACCCAATGCCTTGAGTTTGACAACACGGAGCTGCTCTATCGAGCCATCATCGAGTCATCGGTGGATCTAGGTATCTCGGATATTGAGTTTCGAGAGTTCAACGAGATCAGCGCCACTGCAGTGGACACCATCGTCTATGGGGCGTTTGTCAGGGGGGAACACCCTCACTGGGGTCAGACGTGGCTTAGCATCGGAGAAACCCTCCACCAACCTTGGGTGGTGTTGGCGGAGGGATCCCCTAGTCGGCTAGTATTTGAGAGTCGCTTGGCCGAAGTGGGGATCCGGCTTTCGGACTTTCAACGCCTTGAGACGGTGGATTCCCTCAGCTTGATGAGAACCTACATCATGCAGGGGGGCTACCTGGGCTTTGGCTCCAGCCTAGAATTTGTCATGGAGCGTCAGGCTCAACTGATGGGGCTGGTACCCTTACAAGAATTTGCTCTGGAGGCCAACCTCTATCTATTGCAACCCCGACGGCTGACCGCGGCCACCGCCAAATCTGATCAGGACATGCCCCAGGGATCCGCCGAGACCGCTCAAGCTTTTCTGCAGTTTCTGCGCACCACCCACGCGGATCCCCCCGCAGTTCCCTCACCGCCATCGGATCGTCCCCCCCTGATCACCCCCCCTCAGCCTATGCGGCTGCGATCCCCCTCCTTTGGTCTTCGCTCCCACAGCAGTGCCTCGACTGAGGTGCTCAAAATCGTCATCGGCACTCAAAACAGCACCATCCACTCAACCACGGCTGGGCTGGTGATTCGACAGTTGGGCTTGCTGGAGCACTTTTTACCCCGTGAGGGCCGCTACAGCTCCACCCACATTCAGATTGAATGGCAAGACTTTACCTCGGGCTCCCCGATCGTCCAGAGGCTGCGCTCCGAACAGCTAGATTTTGGCGTGCTGGGGGACTATCCCCTGTTGCTGACAGCCCTGCAACTTACCGGATCGCAGCAGCCGACCACTCACCTGATCAGTTTTGTGGCCATCAACCCTAACGGGCGAGGCAATGCCGTCATTGTGCCCCAGGGATCCCAGCTCAGCAGCATTGAGGATTTGCGTGGCCGAACCATTGCGGTGCCGTGGGAATCGTCAGCCCATGGCATGATCATCCGAGTTTTAGGCGAAGCTAACTTGCTCTCAAAAGTGAAACTTACCAACATTGATGATCTCACCTTTAACTTCACTGCACGGCCCCATCGAGTAGTAGATGGCTATGGACACTTCGCCCCCTTCTGGGAGATTGCCCGCCGTCAGGGCCAATTCAGACAGTTGTTCGATGGTCATGCAACTGGTTTGCCCGCCTTTCATGGGGTGGTGGTGCGTTCGACTTTTGCCGAAGACCATCCCGATATTGTGGTGGCTTATCTCCGGGCTCTCCGTGCTGCCCAATATTGGTATGTCACTACCCCAAGCGCCCCCAATCTGGTGGGGCAGTGGCTTCAGCTGGATCCCCACGTGGTAGCCCATGTCATGCCCCAGGAGGTAGCCTTTGATTACCCTAAAGGTTGTCCGGAGAACGATCACACCGGGCTTTTCTTTCAAGACGCTACTATTCGCTCCGATTGGCTCAAAGGTCACCTCTCGACGCTACAAGGGATCCCTGGTAGTGGAAACTTTGTTGGAATTGATTTGAACTCTTGGGTTAGAACAGAATTTATGGAAAAAGTGTGGAATTAAATTGGGTTCTCTTGAGCCTGAAGGATGAGAGATGGTCAATTTAAGTGTGCAGTCTCTTCTAGGCTGAGTTGAGCTACAGGTTAAACAGTCCTTAGCGGATCCCCTCCCGATGCTGCTGCTGAGGTGGCAAAAAACTGATATCGGGCCAAGCGGCGGCGCAAGTCCTGACTGTGGAGGGGTTTATTCAGACAATCATTGGCACCCATTTCCAGGGCTTCTGCGGCACTCAGTTCCTGTGGATAGGCGGTCATCATCAAAATCGGGATCCGGTCAAAGCGAACATCGGTGCGCACCGCATGACATAGGTCGATACCGGAAAAATGGGGCATTTTGACATCCAACAGCAACACATCCGGCAGGGTGGACTGAAGAATGGGCCAAAATTCTCGGGGATCCTGTAAAACCGTGAGCTGGCAAAGGTTCCCACATAGGATCTGAAGGATTTCTAGAAAATGGGGATCATCGTCTACCGCCAATACCTTTATCGGTAGCGCTTTAACCGTCTGGGCAGCGCGCCGCACCGTTTGTAGCAGTAACTCCGGCGGGCAAGGGCTGGGCACACACCCGGCAGCGCCTTTTTGCCGAGCTTCAATTCGTGCAGTCAGTTGATCTTCTCGCAACATGAGAATGTAAGGGATCCCGTATCTGTGAGCTAAATGGATCCCTTGCTCCTCAGCTTTGGGGTGAGTCAAGTCCAGTAATAAAACATCCACGGATCCCATCAGCAACTTGGCATCGCAGGGACAAGCAACTTGTTCCACCCGGATCCCTCCTGCTTGGCTGGAAAAGCTTTTGAGAATAGCCAGAGTTTCTGGGTTTGAACCGAGCAGCAGGAGAAAAAGATCCTCTTCGGACGGGGTGACAAAGGGATCCCGTTCCAGTTCCTTTCTCAGTTGCAGGAGCTTCTCCTGTAGCCGTTGCAATGGATACACCGAAGAAGACAATCCCTCTTCGAGTTCTTGGGCCAGTTGAGTCCCATTGGAAAACCCAAAAGTGCCCAGGGATCCCGCTAGAGTATGGGCGGCGCTGCGGGCTTGTTCGCGTAATTCAGCAGTCAGTTGATCCACTTGCCATTGGCTGAGGGCGGTTTCGATCAGTTGGATGCGCTCCACCATTTTAGGCTTGAAGCTGGGCCAGGCTTCTTGCAATTGCGGCAGGAGCAGGGAAGGCTCTGGGTTCTCGAGTTCTGCTGCTTCGTAAGTGGGGTTGAGGCGAACCCCTAAGCCACGAATTGCCTCGATGATATCTGGGGGAGCATCAACTTGTCTCAATGCTTGTCTGAGTCCTTTGATATGGGCTTTCAGGGATTCTTTGTTTGGAGTTTCCTCCAACGTCCAAAGCTGGTCAAACAGTTGCTCATAGCTGAGCATTTGTCGCCCGTGCCGCATCAAAATCTCCAGCAACTTATATTCTTTGGGGCGTAAGGATACCGGTTTTCCCCCATAGGTGACCGTGGCAGTTTCTGTACTGAGTTCCAAGATCCCCCAGGACAACAAAGCGTTTTGCAGTTGCCGAGGTCTACGGAGCAAGGCCCGCACCCGCACCAGCAATTCCGATATCTGAAAAGGCTTAACCAGGTAATCATCCGCCCCGAGATTAAACCCCATCACCAAATCCGTCTCCCCTCGCCGTGCCGTGAGCAACAAAATGGGAGCCTGGATCCCTTGTTGCCGCAGGTGCTGACACAGTTGGAACCCATTCAGCTTGGGCAGCTCAATATCGATAATCCACAAGTCTGCTGCCGTGACGCGAGCCAATTTCAGCCCTTCCAGACCATTGGTGGCCATCTCCACCAGGTAGTGCTCTTTGCGCAGGCGATCGGAAATAAGTTGGGCCAGCGCCTGATCATCCTCAACCAAGACGATTTTCATGGGGCTGGGGGAGTCCTCAGGATCTGGACACTATCTCAAGTTATACAACCCTAGACCACCCGTAAGAACATGGAGGGAGACCGGGGAAACTGAGCAGCAATCTTTTTCTATCATCCTGGGGATCCCACTTATCCAGGAAGAAGTCTTAGAGGTCTTGCCCTAAAAATATCCGAGGATTTACGTAAACACGATTTTTCGCTTAGGAAAGTCCGCATAAATGCGTAACTTCTAGCTTCCTCCTATTCATTTCCCCGTCTTCTCCCTGAAAGGAGCTTAGCCTCGGATTGTACATAAATAAATGTAAAGACGGGCATCTTATGTTTCAGCCTCCCCTAGAGCCTTCCGCAGAATTGCCGCAGTTGTCTGGGGCGATCACGGATGAGGTGCAATCTCACTTGGCTACCCTCTGGGGGACATTGCGGCTGATTCACCAGGGCCGATTGGACTTGCACTCTCCGAAAGGACGGCAGTTGCTGGAAGCCGGGATCCAAAATGCTCTGCATCTGCTGTCTTTATTGCGGGGGCCGAGTCTTCCTGAAGGGGTTTCCTGCCCAGTCGTTCTCTCCCAAGGCTTAGACAGTGACATTAAGTTGGCGCTGGGCCATGGACAGCTGCTTCTGCAGTACCAACCCTTTTTTCGCCTGGACTCTGGGGAATTGGTTGGATTTGAGGCTCTGCTGTGTTGGCAACATCCGGAACGGGGGTGGATCCCTCCGAGTGAGTTCATTCCGGTGGCCGAGTGCAGTGACTTGATCCACGAGCTGGGGCATTGGGTGCTGAAAACCGCTTGCCAACAGATGGTGAGGTGGCAGAAACAACTGGGCCGGCCCCTGCAACTGAGTGTGAATCTCTCCGCACGACAGCTGGATTAGCTCAGCCTCAGCGCCCAAATCAGCAAAATCCTGCTGGAAACAGGGTTCCCCGCTCGCCATCTCAGCCTGGAAATCACCGAAAGCTCTGCTGTACAAAACTATGGCAAGGCCAGCCAGCAGCTCCTCCATCTGCAAAAGCTCGGTATCCGCATTGGCCTGGATGATTTTGGCACGGGCTACTCCTCCCTCAGTTGTCTCGATAATTTGCCCCTGAATTTCCTCAAAATCGACCAGAGTTTTGTCGCCAAAGAACGGTGGGATACCTTGCAGTTGATTTTGCTGTTGGCCCAGCAGTTGGATCTGGCGGTTGTAGCTGAGGGCATTGAGACTCCCGAGCAACTGAAACATCTCCAGAATATCGGCTGCCCGATGGGCCAAGGGTATCATCTATCTTTCCCGCTCACTCCAGAACAGGTACAGGCTTGGTTGCCGACGGTGCCCACAGTAGCTGCTTGCTTTTGAACTTGTCTTCATCTTCTGAAGATTGGGCAAAGTGCGATAGGAGAGAAAGATCCAACTCCTGTGCTCCTTCTCGTCCGTTTGGGCGGCAGCTAGGGGTGAACGGATCTGCGCTCAAGGGTCTGGCCAGAGAAATCCCTCTGGGAAGGATGGGAAAATGAGAAAGATCGCAAAAAAACTTAAGACCATTTTCCCGCGATGGGATAAGACCCCCTACAGTGGAGAAAGACTGATTATTGAGATGTGTTATGTCGAAAAGCGGAGTGCTCCTGCTGAATTTGGGGGGGCCAGAGACCCAGGCGGATGTGCAGCCCTTTCTCTACAACCTGTTCGCCGATCCGGAGCTGATCCGCTTACCCTTCCCGTTTTTGCAGCGGGTTTTCGCCTGGGCCATCTCCAGCTTGCGGGCGGAAAAATCTCGGCGCAACTACGCGGCTATTGGGGGCGGATCCCCGTTGCGGCGCATCACTGCCGAACAAGCGCGGGAGTTACAGGCCCATTTGGTGGCAGAGGGCTATGATGTGCCGGTGTACGTGGCGATGCGGTACTGGCATCCGTTTACGGAATCCGTGGTTCAACAGATCAAATCCGATGGGATCACCCGTTTGGTGGTGCTGCCGCTTTACCCGCAATATTCCATCAGCACAACAGGATCTAGCTTTAAGCTGTTGGATCGGCTTTGGGCAGAGGATCCAGAATTGGCCCGCATCGAACGGCATCTAATATGTTCCTGGTACGACCAGCCAGACTATGTGCAGGCGATGGCTGCCGGGATCCGTGCTGGGCTGGATCAGTTTGAACACCCGGAACAGGTGCATGTGCTGTTTAGCGCTCATGGCATTCCGGAAAGTTATGTGACCAAGGCCGGGGATCCCTACCAGCAGGAAATGGAAGCCTGTGTGCAGTTGATTTGGCAACAGGTAGGGCGACCCAATCCCCATACTCTTTCCTACCAAAGTCGGGTGGGTTCGGTGAAATGGCTCCATCCCTATACCGAAACGGTGATTCCAGAGCTGGGATCCCGTGGCGTTAAGCACCTGTTGGTGGTGCCCATTAGCTTTGTCTCAGAGCATATCGAGACGCTGCAGGAAATTGATATTGAGTACCGGGAGCTGGCCCACCACTCGGGGATCCCGGATTTTCGTCGTGTTCCTGCTTTGAATGCTGATCCGCAGTTTATTGCAGGCTTGGTGGCGCTGGTACGGCCCCATTTGCTCACTCCCGGTTTGGCTTCCAGTGCTTTTGCTCCAGCGACAGCACTTCACCCCTAGGCTGGGATCCTTGACGTGCCAATTTGGGGATCTAGGTTCAGCGGGATCCCTTGGGATAATGGGTTGAGGGGATAAGGAAGCATGACCGAACCCCTGCAAACAGAGCTGCTCTTGGCGGGAATCCGCAGTCTTTTGCCCTTTCCCTGGACTTGGCTGCCGAAGGAAGCCTATTGGGTAGGGGGATCCCTGCGGGATGCTTGCCTGCGTCAACTGGGGATCTCTAAAACAGGGACTGGAGCGGGAGCCTTTCCTGAAGAGGCGGAGTCGGTTGACCTGGACTTGGTGCTCAATATCGATGCACAAGGTGCAGAGCACCCACCGGTGGAGTGGGCAGCAGCAGTGGCACGGCAGTTGGGGGCGGGGTTTGTGGTGCTGGATACCGAACGACAGATTACCCGCATCGTGTTGCCGAAGTTGACAGTTGACATAGCACAGCAAGTGGGTGCAACCCTAGAATCCGATCTGGGGCAGCGGGATTTCACCTGCAATGCTCTGGCTTTGGATCTCCACAGGGGTTACCTCCTGGATCCCACGGGCGGGCTAGAGGACATGCGCCGGGGCCAGATTCGCATGGTGCATCCAGACAACCTCAGTGCCGATCCGGTGCGGCTGTTGCGAGCTTATCGACAGGCGGCTCAACTGGGGTTTGGGCTGGATCCCCTGACGGAAGAGGCGATTCGGGAACGAGCCCATCTGTTGACCCAGGTGGCAGCAGAACGGGTGCGCTCAGAAGTGGTGGCCTTGTTGGAGGCAGGGATCCTGGGGTTGCGGCACCTCCAGGCGGCCACAGCAGCCGGGTTGCTGGGCTATTGGTTACCTAGTTTACAAGCTGAGAGTGAGGGGTTTGTCCAAGCCCAGCAGGTGATGCAGTGGGTGCAGCAGTGGCACAACTATCCCCGCATCCAGAAGGAATTGCAGCAGCCTTTGGCGGATCGTCGCTCGCGGTTTTTGGCGGTGGTGCTGGCGGCTCTGTTGTGGGATCCCTCAGATGCTTCCGGCTTTAAGGCAGAAGCAATCCAAATAAACCTGGAAAGGTTACGCTTCAGTCGCGCAGAACAGCGAACTGTCCAGAAGCTGCACCAGCTTCTCCCGCTGTTTCAGACTCTCTTGATGGGATCCCCTACCCCTGTCCAACAGTGGCGCCTGTATCAACAGGCGGGATCCCTGCTGGGTGGATTGGCTTTGCTGGCCGTGGCCACAGGATGCGATTGGCAAAAATTGGAACCCTGGCTCACTCGCTATGAAGACCCAGGGGATCCCTTGGCTCATCCGGTGCCGTTGCTGGACGGCAGTGATGTATTGCATAGTTTGGGAGCCAAACCTGGCCCTTGGGTGGGGCAACTGCTGGATGCTCTGCAAGAGGCCCAAGTCTGTGGCCAGATTCAAACCCGCTCCGAGGCCCTCGCCTTTGTTCAGCAGTGGAAAAAGAACTTAGACACTGAGAACAATAAGTTAAACCGCTAGCCAAAGCGGTAACCGAAGCCGCGCACTGTTACCAAATACTCAGGGTTACTGGGATCCAGCTCTAACTTTTCCCGCAACCAGCGAATGTGGACATCCACCGTTTTGCTATCGCCCATAAAGTCGGATCCCCAAATGCGATCCAGCAACTGTTCTCGAGTCCAAACGCGGCGAGGGTTGCCCATGAACAATTCCAGCAGGCGAAATTCTTTGGGGGAAAAATTTACCTCAATACCCCGCACCAACACCCGGCACTCTTGGGTAAACAGGCACAGATCCCCATGTCGCAGCACAGTAGCATCGCTAAGCTGAGATTGCTGCTGCCGTCGCAATACAGAGCGACAGCGGGCAATCAACTCGCGCATCCCAAAGGGCTTGGTCAGGTAGTCATCAGCACCAAGCTCCAAACCCACCACCCGGTCGGTTTCACTACTTTTGGCAGTCAACATCAAAATTGGGATCGTATTGCCCTCGCGGCGCAGCAGCCGACACAGATCCAAGCCATTCAGGCTGGGCAACATCAAGTCCAAAATCACCAAGTCCAACCGTTCTGAGGTATGCACCAGCTCCAATGCTTGCCGTCCATCAGCTGCCTGCAAAACTCGATAGCCTTGTTCTTCTAGGGCGATGGCAATGGTTTCCCGAATGGCATCTTCGTCATCCACCACTAGGAGGGTTTCCGACAAAGGCGCGGTTTCCTTCGGTTGTGGAAGTGGACTGGTGAGCGTCGGAAGGGTCGCTTGCATAATCGGCCTCACAGAGGTCAGAGAAAGAAGGGCAGATGCCACCACCTTCAACAGCAGCCCCCCGATAGGATATCAAACTTCTGCAAGGGCAAGATTGGGGGAACAAGCAGTGAACGGATGAAGGGATCCGCGATTTTTTCCCTGACGGCATTTGTGCCCGCAAGGATCCCGGATACATCAGCACACCCGAAGTTCTGGGGGGCGTTTTAGCATGATTTAAGATCAGCTTGGTTCTAGCTGCCGTGGGTTGTACCTGCTGCACGGCAACTGCTGTTCAATGCCCCAACGACCTCAACACCTGTTTTTCACTGGATCTCATCCATGTCTGCTTCTCCTCCTGCACCTTGGGCCACTGGCGCAGCCATTCTCAGGCTGTTGCGTTGGCACAAACCAGCAGGGCGGCTGATTTTGATGATTCCAGCTCTGTGGGGCGCCTTTCTGGCCGGACGCGGGATCCCGCCTTGGCCGTTGGTAGGAATTATCATTCTGGGCACCCTGGCCACCAGTGGCGCAGGCTGTGTGATCAACGACCTCTGGGATCGCAACTTGGATCCCTTGGTGGAGCGAACCCGCAATCGTCCTTTGGCCAGTCGAGAGTTGACGGTTGGGGTTGCCATCATAACCTTGCTGGTGAGTTTGGCCTGTGCAGCAGGATTGGCCCTGTTTCTCAATCCGGTGAGCTTTGCCCTCTGTGTGGCGGCGGTGCCAGTGATTTTGCTCTATCCGGCGGCGAAGCGGGTGTTCCCGGTGCCGCAATTGGTGTTGGCGCTGGCTTGGGGCTTTGCCGTGTTGATCAGCTGGACTGCGGTGAGCGGTCAGGATCCGGAGACTCCCCTCTGGGAAGGGGGCTTGGCTTGGTTATGGTTGGCAACGGTGCTCTGGACACTAGGGTTTGATACTGTTTATGCTCTGTCGGATCGAGAGGATGACGAACGGGCTGGGATCCATTCCAGCGCCCGTTTTTTTGGGCGGTTGACTCCGACGGCGGTGGGATTCTTTTTCTTGGGCACTTCTATTGCCCTGCTAGGAGTGGGGCTGACTTTGGGTTTGCACGGAGTTTACTTCGCCAGTTGGGTGATCGCCACCTCGATGTGGGGCCGACAAACCTGGCAACTGCATCAGGTGGATGCACCACCGACCCTGTATCCGGCCATCTTCGGCCAGAATGTGGTGCAGGGATTTATTTTGCTAGCAGGCATGATTGGGGGATCCCTGTTGGCCTAGTGGCCATGCCCGATGAGGATCTCAACCTGATGTCAACTTGACGTTGTGGAGGTGAGGGATCCCGATGTTTGATCTCTACCACTGTGAACGGGAGCCATTGCCCTGGTTGGGGTTAAAAGCCAATCTCAGCCAAATGCTGACTCAGCCCCTTGGGATGGTGCCCTTGCTGCTGCTGATCGTCTTGGCAGTGGTTTGGCTGGTGCCTCCTGCGCGGCGTCGCCTCGGATTGTTCCTGAGCAGTTTACCCCTCTGGCTCTACTTGGTGCTGCTCACCCCTGCGGGCAACGGCATACTCACCTGGGGACTGACCACTTGGATCCCTCGAGATGCACTGGCTCCTGCTGATGCCATCGTGGTGTTGGGCCGAGGTGAAGCTTTGGCCAGTGGGCGGGTTGAAGAGGCTTATCGTCTATGGCAAGCAGGCTGGGCTCCGCGCATCTTTGTCAGTGGCGCAGGAGATGCGGGGCCGATGGGTAGGGCTCTGTTGGCATTGGGGGTTCCCAGAAGTGATCTCAATGGAGAAGACTGCTCCCAAACAACAGAAGAAAATGCCCAATTCAGCTTGGCCCTACTAGAACCGGCTCAGGTGCAATCGATTCTTCTCATCACCGATAACATTCACATGTTGCGTTCTGAGCTTACCTTTCGCAGCTTTGGCATCCGGGTGATTCCCATCATCAGTGAGACCTACTCATCGCGCGGCTTCCCGCTACCCGCCCTGCGTGAGTACTTAGGGTTGCTCAGCTATGGCCTCAAGGGTCGATTTTTTGCTCGTTCCATTCCGGATCTGCAAACTTTGGGTTTTGGCTGGGAAGGGATCCCGATTTCAAGCCAACCCTCTATCCCGGACAGCAGAATTAACTCAAGGCCAGAAGCACACTATACAATTGCTGTACCTGAGGAATTGAGCTCCTAATGGCTTTATTAAGCGGTGGCGCGCCTCCCTACGACATCCTCATCCTCTCGAACGGCCCCGGAGAGCTGACCACTTGGGTACGCCCGGTTGTGATGGAATTGCGCCAACAACTGCCTCAGGCTCGTCTTTCCCTGGTGCTCTCCCCCTGTCCCCACGCCTCCGGGCAAGAAGCCAAAATGGCACAGGAGTTTATTCAAATCGATCGGGTACAGGATCCCGATTTTTTTCTGGCTTTTTTGCTCACCGGCCAAACGGAAGAAGCCTGGGATTGGGCGAAACGGGGAGTGGTGCTCTTCCTGGGTGGCGATCAATTTTTTGCTATCTGGATTGCCCAGCGCCTGCGTTACCGGCTGGTGGTGTATGCCGAGCATCAGCCCCGTTGGCAGCCTTGGGTGGATGCTTTTGCCCTGCGAACGGAAGAGATCAAACGACGTTATGACGGTGGATGGTTATTGGGTCACTGTTGGGCCAGCAAAATGCATGTAGTTGGGGATTTAATGGCAGATGGCGTAGCCAGTGCTACCTACTTGCCGGGGATGCCGGTTTCCGGTTGGCTCAGCAGTAGATCTTTTTCCACCCAGACCCCTGCTGCTGCCTCTAAACCTACAGCTGGTTTTTCTTCCCTAACCCAAATTCCTGCTCTGAGTGAAGCTGTCCCCTCTGAGGGAACCGTGCCAGAGCCAGTGCCAAATCGCTTTGCCCAAGAAGGATTGCTGCCGCGGGGTTGGCAACGCCTCAGTGATGGGGGCCGTACTCACTATCAGGTGGGATTATTACCGGGCTCCAAACCCGCCAAACTCTCTTTGGGGGTGCCGATGATGCTGGCGGTGGCCGATGAGTTGCGCCAACAGCTACCCAACATTCGCTTTGTTATTCCCGTGGCTCCTGGACAAACACCTCAGTCCTTGGCGGGCTATGCCCATCCCAAATTTAACCCTGATATGGCCTTGGTGTATGGAACATCGGGTGCGCTAGAGCAAACCAATTTGGGGGCACAATTCATTACCCCCTTTGGCAGCACCATTCAACTGTGGACGACTTTTCCGGCCTATTCGGTTTTGGCCAATTGCGACCTCTGCCTAACAACCATTGGGGCCAATACAGCGGAACTGGCGCGACTGGGGGTACCGATGGTGGTGGTGATCCCCACCAATAAGCTGGAAGCGATGCGAGCTTGGGATGGGATCCTGGGCCTATTGGTGAATTTGCCCGGCATTGGCACTGGGTTGGCCCGTTGGATCAATCGGTTGGCCCTAGGCTGGTTAGGTCACTTGGCTTGGCCGAACATTTGGGCGGGGCGGGAGGTGGTGCCGGAGTTGCGGGGGCATTTGCGTCCAG
This sequence comes from Thermostichus vulcanus str. 'Rupite', assembly GCF_022848905.1. Classification (NCBI taxonomy): domain Bacteria; kingdom Bacillati; phylum Cyanobacteriota; class Cyanophyceae; order Thermostichales; family Thermostichaceae; genus Thermostichus; species Thermostichus vulcanus. The sequence goes on along the minus strand of NZ_JAFIRA010000001.1, from coordinate 71,323 downwards.
TGCAGGTAGCAGAGCAGGCCCAAGTTTTGCTCGAAGATCCCCAACGCCGTCGGCAGATGCAGGCCGAACTGCAACAACTGGGGGGGAAACCGGGGGCAGCCCAAGCGATTGTGCAGTTGGTGGCTCAGCAATTGAGCAAAAGCTAGGAGAGAGCTCTCTAGCTGAGAGCAATATCGAGGCCCTCTGTCCTGTCGGCAGGCAGAGGCGGTTGAGAACGGCGCTGATCCAGCCAGGTTTGTAAAATCACGGCTGCCGCCTGTTGATCGATGAGGGGCTTCTGGCTTTTGGCCGGGATCCCAGCGGCCTGCAGATCCCACTCCGCTTGGACGGTGCTGAGGTATTCATTCACCGTTTCGATGGGCAGATCCACAGCCTTTTGCAAAGCCCGCACAAACCGCTGCACCTTACGAGCCTGGGATCCAACCGTTCCATCCGCCAACAGCGGCATCCCCACCACCAGGATGTTGGCCTGACGACGCTGGATCCAAGACTGAATTTGGGCAATATCTTCTGAGAGAGAGCGTCGCTGAATCACCCCCAATCCAGTGACCAGCAAACCCATCCGATCACATCCCGCTATGCCAATGCGGCGATTGCCTACATCCAAGCCCAGCGCGGCAACGGGATCCCCTGTGGCAGAATAGGTCAGGTTTGTGAACATCTCTACACCCTACTCAACTTAATTGGGAGTCGATCTCTATGACCACCGCTACCCTGTCTCTTCCCAAGCATGAGGTGAAAGACCTCGGCCTTGCCCCGCTTGGTAAACAGCGTATCGAATGGGCGGCCCGGGAGATGCAGGTGTTGGCCCAAATCCGCGAGCGTTTTGCCCAGGAAAAACCCTTCGCCGGGATCCGCCTGGTGGCCTGCTGCCATGTCACCACCGAAACCGCCAACTTGGCCTTGGCCCTGCAAGCAGGCGGAGCTGACAGTGTACTCATTGCCAGCAACCCCCTCTCCACCCAAGATGATGTGGCCGCTAGTTTAGTCTCAGACTATGGCATTTCTGTTTTTGCCATTAAGGGAGAAGACGTTGCCACCTACCATCGGCATGTGCAGATTGCTCTGGATCACCGCCCCAACATCATTATTGACGATGGCAGCGATGTTACTGCCGAGCTGGTTCAGCACCGCAAAGGGCAACTGGCCGATATTATTGGTACCACCGAGGAAACCACAACAGGGATTGTCCGCCTCAAGGCCATGTTCAAAGCAGGGGTGCTCAGCTTCCCGGTTATGACTGTCAATGATGCGGAGACCAAGCACTTTTTCGACAACCGCTACGGTACCGGCCAGTCCACCCTCGATGGCATTTTGCGCTGCACCAACATTCTCTTGGCCGGCAAAACAGTGGTGGTGGCTGGGTACGGCTGGTGCGCCAAAGGGGTAGCGATGCGGGCCCGTGGTATGGGATCCCAGGTGATCGTGACGGAAGTGAACCCGGTGCGGGCGCTGGAGGCGGTGATGGATGGCTTCCGGGTGATGCCCATGAGTGAGGCTGCTCCCCTGGGGGATATCTTCATTACCGTCACGGGCAACAAGCATGTGATTCGCGGTGAGCATTTTGACCGGATGAAAGATGGAGCCATGGTCTGCAACTCTGGCCACTTCGACATTGAAGTTGACTTGGTGGCTTTGGAGGAACGCACGACCTCACGGCAGGTGGTACGCCCCTTTACGGAGGAGTTTCGCCTCAAGTCCGGCAAGTCGGTGGTGGTCTTGGGGGAGGGTCGCTTGATCAACCTAGCCGCTGCTGAAGGGCACCCCGCCAGTGTCATGGACATGAGCTTTGCCAACCAAGCCCTCGGTTGTGAATACCTGGTCAAAAACAAGGGGAACTTGGCTCCTGGGCTGCACCCGATCCCGGTGGAGGTGGATCAAGAGATCGCCGCTTTGAAACTGAAGGCGATGGGGATCCAAATCGACAGCCTCACCCCAGAACAAATCGAGTATGGCAATTCTTGGACAGCTGGGACTTAATTAAGCAGTTCTGAGATGAGGTTAGGGATCCTAAGCTTAGGTCGGCTTGGGATCCTGAGCACCTGTGGGCGCGGTTGTGCAGTGAGATTCTAAACGGGATCCCCTCAGCCCCGTTGCGATTGTGACCAAACGCGGGTGGGCAGGCCCCAAATATAGATGAAGCCTTCAGCAGCCTTGTGATCAAACTGATCCCCTTCCCCATAAGTGGCCAGTTCAGCGTTGTAGAGGGAGTAAGGAGACGAACGCCCCACACACACCGCTTGTCCCTTATGTAAGCGCATGCGCACAACGCCGGTAACGGTTTTTTGGGTGGCATGGATAAATCCATCCAAAGCATCCCGCAGTGGAGAATACCAGAGACCGTTGTAAACCAGTTGGCTGTAGGTGGTTTCAATGCCGTACTTGTAATGGGTAACATCGCGGGTCAACGTCAGGCTTTCCAACTCACGATGGGCCTGGATGAGCACCAGCAGAGCGGGGCACTCGTAGATTTCACGAGATTTAATTCCGACAAGGCGATTTTCTACCATGTCGATGCGCCCGACCCCATTGGCGCCTGCCAAAAGGTTCAACTGTTCAAACAGCATCTTCGGATCCAGCCGCTCGCCATCCAAGCCCACAGGGATCCCTTGCTCAAACTCAATCTCCACGTAGGTGGGATCCGCTGGCGCATCCTGCACCGATTTGGTGAGGGCATAGACTTCTTCCGGTGGTTCTAGGTTGGCATCCTCTAGGATCCCGGCTTCGGCACTGCGGCCCAAAATATTGAGATCGATGCTGTAGGGGCTGGATTTTTTCACCGGCGAAGGGAGCCCGAACCGCTCCCCGTAGGCAATGGTTGCTTCGCGGGTCATGCCCCATTCACGGGCCGGCGCTAACACCTTCAGCTTTGGATTAAGGGCGGTAATGGCCAGATCAAAACGCACTTGGTCGTTGCCTTTGCCGGTGCAACCGTGGGCCACCGCATCGGCGCCCACTTCCTCCGCCACTTCCACCAACAGTTTGGCGATCAAGGGCCGGGCCAGCGCGGTGGAGAGGGGATAGCGATTTTCGTAGAGGGCATTGGCTTGAATGGCCGGGAAAGCGTAGTCGGTGATCAGTTCCCGAATGGCATCGCGCACTAAGGATTGTTCGGCCCCAGCGGTCAGGGCTTTGGCTTGAATCGCGTCCAGTTCCGCCCCTTGCCCTAGGTCCACGGCCAAGGTCACCACCGATTCCACCCCCCACTCGTGAATCAGGTAGGGGATACAGACCGAAGTATCCACCCCACCCGAATAGGCCAACACCACCTTCTTCGCCCGTCCCATGCTGCTGTGGATCCCTACTTGAAAAGTTGCTAGCCCATTATGCCCTGTGGCTTGGATCTTGACTCGTAGTAATCCCGCCTCGGACTTCGCCCCAACCCGAAATCCGGCCAATCTCAGTTCAGTTCTTTGGACCCGGCAGTTCGGAACCCACCATGATGACTGGGCTACTTCCATGGCAGTGGATCAACAGGGAAACATCCTGGTCTCGGGCTACCGGAGAGCATCGCAGTGCTCCGCCTATACCGCTTGCGGTTAGGTGGGGGTGAAGCGTTGACCCTCCGGGTCGTGCGGAGCACGTTGACCCTCCGGGTCGTGCGGAGCACGTTGACCCTCCGGGTCGTGCGGAGCACGATTAAGCCAAACGTTACACTGCACCTATGATGAACTTGACGTATGAGTACAAGCTAAAACCGACTCAGCAGCAGGCCAAACAGATCAACCACTATCTGGAGATATGCCGTAGGGTCTGGAATGATGCTCTGAGAGAGCGCAAAGACTGGATGGCTTCTCGCAAATGTCCGGTCAATGCCTGCTCTCTGCGTAGCGAGTCCATCATCCCGGCAGACGCGCCATACCCCAGCTTTAAGCTGCAATGCCAACGGCTGACTGAGGCAAAGCGGCTTGATGAGGATCTAGCTTCTGTCAATGCCCAGGCATTGCAGCAGGTTTTGAGGCGCTTAGACCAAGCCTTTGACCGTCGCAAAAAGTTGGGGACTGGGTTCCCCCGGTTCAAAAAGCCGGGACAGATGCGGTCGTTTGCGTTCCCTCAACTGGGCAAGACTCCCCTGAACAATGGGGCAGTTAAGTTGCCTGGGTTGGGGTGGGTCGCCCTTCGTCAGTCACGGCCATACCCAGAGGGTTTCATGGTCAAGCAAGCCAGGGTGGTCAAGCGGGCCTCTGGCTATTACGTCCTGCTCACTTTTCAGGCGGATATTGCTATCCCAGCACCACCGTTGGTGGGGCCTGTGGTTGCCGTAGATGTGGGCCTGGAATACTTTCTTTCCACCTCAGATGGGCTTCAACTAGAGCGCCCCAAGTTTTTCGTGGATCTGCACCGCAAGCTTAAATCGCTGCAACGCAGACTGAAGCGGAAACAGCTTGGGTCGGCGAACTGGAAAAAGGCTCAGCTCAAGGTGGCACGGCTGCATGAGCGGATTGCCAATACCCGCAAAGACTTCCACTTCAAGGCAGCTCACCAACTTTGTCATGAAGCTGATGTGATTGTGGTTGAGGACTTGAACCTGATTAACCTCAGTCGCGGCATGTTGGGCAAACACATGCTGGATGCCGGCCACGGTCAGTTTCTGATCGCGTAGCGGTGCGGAGCACTAACTCGGTGCTGCCCTGGGTGGGCTTCAAACGTGGCAAGGCTGTGGTGAAGGAGCAGGCAGCGGGCACCTCTCAGGAGTGCCCTAAGTGTGGGGAAGCCGTTCGCAAAACGCTGTCAACACGTTGGCATGAATGCTCCTGTGGTTGCTCCATGCCTAGGGATATTGCCAGCGCGTTGGTTCTGCGGAACAGATTTATGAGTGCGGCATCCTATCGGGAACAAAAGCGCTGTGGGGCGCACAGTGCTGAAAATGCCCCTGGAGAGGTTCTGGCGGGGGTGTCCTTTGGGACGTCTAGTCAAGACTCTGTGAACGGGGAATCTCCTGCTGTACGCAAAGCGTTAGCGGGATGAGCGTCAAACCGAAGGAGCACTCCCTGACCAAGCCCACTCTGGCAGAAGGGACGCCTTTGTGCGCAAGTACGACTCCGAGGGCAACGAACTCTTAGCCCGACAATTTGGAAGCAGTGAGGATGACGTTGTCCGCGCTATTGCTATAGACAGAGGGGGAAACGTCCTTGTTGCTGGGTTTACCAGGGGAACTCTCCCAGGCCAGACCCACCTGGGTGATGCTGATGCCTTTGTCCGCAAGTACGGCCCCTTCCCACACCTAGCCCGGGGTGTAGGCAGCGAGGCTCGAAAAGCAGTGGCAATTCGGCCATAGGAAAGAGCGAAAAGGGATCCACGGTTACTTCTGTCAGCTATTCTCAAGGGGATTTCTCCTGTTGATGTCAAAAAGACATCCGGTGGGGAAGGGCCTGGGGTGTGAGGCAAAACCGAGGTGAGCATGGCTGGCAAAGGAAGCGCTCCGCTGCGGTTGGGGCGTGGGCAAAAAAAGACTTCGTCCCGCTTACGCGAACGGGTGCCGCTGTGGTTGGGAATGCTGTCCTTGCTGGGCTTCTTGGGGGGAATGGGGGTAGCGGGTGTGTCCCGGCAGGAGGTGAGCTCCCTGTCCTCCGGATCCCTCCCCCCGTCTGAGGCTGCCACACCTGAGCCACCCCGCTTTACGGCCCAGGGCTGGCCACTGCTGGATCCGAAGCCTCAGCCCGATCAGATTTGGGAGTGTGAATTGGTGGTGGTCGGCGGATCCCTGGGGGGTGTGGCAGCAGCCAGTCACGCCATGCGAGCCGGGATCCCAACTTGTTTGATCGAGTTAACCCCTTGGCTCGGTGGGCAGATCACATCACAAGGAGTATCGGCCATTGATGAATCGCTACCGATGCGGCAACGGGGCAATTTTTCCAGCCATTGGATGCAGTTCAAAGCTCTACTGGAAGGTCAGCCAGTCGAGCTACCTGCCTGGACCGGGATCCCTGCCGGAACGCGCGTAGCGGATATCAACAGTTGCTGGGTGGGAGGGTTATGTTTTCCACCCCAGGCTGGGGTCAAAGCAGTAGAGACCTGGCTGGAACAAGCGGCCCAAAATGCTCCCAACAGTCGCTGGGCTACCCAGACCGCCTTTAAGGGGGCCACCTTTAGCACCGATGGATCCCGGATCGAGAGCATTTATGCTGTGCAACGACAACCCCGGGATCCTAATTTTGTGCCGCCAGGGCGCTTGTGGCGCGAGCTGAACAGTTGGTATGGCTGGGGGGAAACAGAGGTTTTTACCAAACGGTCAGTACGCCTACAGGCGCCGCCGGGCCGACAATTGTGGGTTATTGATGCCACCGATACGGGAGAACTGGTGGGCTGGGCAGGGATCCCCTATCGCGTCGGTTCCGAAAGCCGTGAACTGCTGGGGGAACCCAACGGGGCGCCGGCGACGAATCCGGAATGTACCCAAGCTTTTACCTTTCCGTTTGTGATGGCCATTCACGACGATGGCGGTCGCTCCAAAGCCGAACTGGCCCAGCTGCAACCAGGCTATTCCCGCGCCGAGCACCGCCGCGAGTTTGATATGGAAGGGTTTCCCACCTTTAGTGGCCAGAGCTTTTTTAACTACCGCCGCATTGTCAGCAAAGGGCGCACGGATCCCTTTTACGGCACCCCTGTTCCCGGAGATATGACGATGGTGAACTGGAATCGCGGCAACGATTGGGGAATCATGAACCCGCCTCTGATCCTGACAGAAGAACGCCTGCTGCAGTCGGGGCAACGCCACAACTGGTTGGGGGGGCTGGATGTCTCAGCGATCAAAGATGGCGAGAACCACGCTCTCTTGTTTGCCGAATGGTTGATGGAAACCCAAAGCCGGCCAGGCTATCCCCTGTCGCTGCTGTTTGGGGAAGAGTCGTTGATGGGCACCCGTTCCGGCCTCAGCCTTTACCCCTACATCCGCGAAGGGCGGCGCATTCTTGGACGGGCTGCCTACGGCCAGTCGGAATTCATGATGCGAGAGCAGGATATTCGCATTGGCACCAGAGGTGGACGCGATTTCAGGCCGACGGTGGTGGGGGTGACTCACTATGCCATTGACATCCACGGCTGTCGGTATCGCAACTGGGAACCCTCTTTTTCCGCCAGTTCGGCTCCGATTAACGAGTTTTCCGTCCATCCGATTTACATTCCCTTAGAAGCCTTAATTCCTCAGAGGATCGATAACCTCTTGATTGGAGGAAAAGGCATCGCCGTTAGCCATATTGTCAATGCGGCAACCCGGGTTCATTACGGCGAATGGACGATTGGTTCGGCGGCAGGGTTAACGGTGGCTTGGTTGCACAGCCAGGATCCCAGCTTGACGCCCGCCGAGATTGTGCCGCAAGGGAAAATGGCAGAGTTGCAAAATTACTTGCTCTCGCGCGGGCAACGGTTGCAGTGGTAATCCGTGGGAATCAGCCCCACAGTCTTCAGCCCAAAACCAGAGGGAGCAAGTGCGGCATCAACAAGATCCCTGTCATTCCTCCTCCCCAGATCAGCAAAATCTGTCGCAGGATCCCCAAGCTTTCCAGCACCACTTGCGGGGATAAAGCTCGAGCTGGGATCCCTAATTTGGGTTTCTCTTTTGGGATCCCTTGGTAAACATTGGTTCCCCCCAATTGGATCCCCAGCCTCCAGGCAAAGGCCGCCTCACTCCATCCCGAATTGGGACTGGGATCCGCCCGCGCATCTTGACGACAGCGGGCCCAGAAGGAGCAGGGATCCCGACTGAGCAGCGCTAACGTCAGCACCGTTAAGCGACAGGGCAACCAGGTCAACCCATCTTCACATCGGGCCGAGACCAGGCCCAGGTGAGTAAAGGGAGCCCGACGATAACCCACCATTGAGTCCAGGGTGCTGACGGCTTTGTAGGCCAGTGCCAAGGGGGCCCCGCCCAAGAAAGCGTAGAACAAAGGTGCGGTTGCCCCATCCGGGGTATTTTCCGCTACCGTTTCGAGGACTGCCCGTAAAATCTCTGCTGCCGATAAATTTTCGGTATCCCGCCCCACATAGCGGCTAAGCCGTTGCCGAGCCCCCGGCAGATCCCCTTTCTCCAAGGGATCCAACACCTCCAAAGCCGCCAACCGCAGGCTGCGCCCCCCCAAACAACTGGCCAGGAGAATGATCTGAACCAGGATCCCGACCCAAGGATGAATCCAATCGCCCACAGCCATGAGTCCCCAACCCACCCCGTAGGATCCCATGACCAAAACCAAGGCCAGTCCAGCCCCCCCCCACCGCTGGGCTTGAGCCGTGCGACAGTATTTGAGGATCCACCGCTGCCCGACCGTGATCGCCGCCCCCATCACTCGCACTGGGTGTGGCCAACCCCAGGGATCCGCCAGCAGATAGTCCAGCCCCAGCGATGCAGCCAGTACAACCCAGGCCGTCCGTTGAGCCGGGAAAAACCATTCAGACCACAAACCCACTCTCCTGATCTTGGGCTGCCTGCCAACTGCGGGCATCAAAGTAGAGATCTTCCAAGGTCGTCTCGTCTAAAACCTGTTGAACCCGCCGTGCAATCCGCTCCCACAAGGCTTCTGTAACCCAGTCCAGCCGTTCCAAAGCCTGATCTCCGCCTTGACCAGAGGACTTTCCTTCGACATCAGAACCTTCTTTGGCCACGGGATCCAGAGATTCTCCCACCGCCGTCAAAATGGCACTCAATGGGATCCGGCGTGGCGCCCGCGCCAACTGATACCCCCCTTGCGCCCCCCGCTGCGAACGCACCAAACCCGCCTGACGCAGCTCAATCAGCAGCTTTTCCAGATAGGGAGCCGGGATGTGTTGTCGCTCGGCGATGGCCCGTACCGAAGCCGTTTGCCCCGATCCGAGCATGGCCAAATCCAGCAGTGCCCTGATGCTATAGGTAGCCCGTGTGGTCAAGCGCACCGGGATCCCTCTCCACAAACGATAGCGACCCCACAATCCTGCCACAGGGATCCCCCCACTCAAGAGGGGAAAGGAACGGGGTTGCGAGCCTTGTGGATTCAAGGAAATATCTGGCAAACCCTGATTAGGGCTGAAGGGAATCTGTAGGTTTTTGTGTCAACTAATACACAGCCCCACAGGATAATCTTGGAAAATAAAGCTGTATCGTAGTCTGCGCTACGCCATGCTGCTGCGGTTCCTTCTCCCTCAGCATTGATGAGGCAGACAGCAGGTGCTTCTGGCCTATGGGTGAGACTTCGAATACCTGGCCCGGTGAGGATCCCAGCGTCTATGACACGTTGGCACCCAGCGAGCTGTGGAACCCACAGGTGCTGTATCGGGGTCGTCCGATGCAGGAGCGGGGCCGAGCCATGCTACGCACCCTGTTTGAAAGTGTGAGCGATGGACTGTTTATTCTGGAGCATCTCCCAGAAGGAGAAAGTCAGGGCACCTCCCAGCCGCGCTACCGATTTCTTGTCTGTAACCCTGCCTTTCGCAGGATGTTCTTTCTCCTCTCCGGGCCGGTTGAAGGGGAGGACTTACTGTCTTGTCTAACCGCTTCCACAGCAGCCCAGATACAATTGCACACCCAACACTGTATCAAACACCGCAGGCGGGTCAGCTTCGAACTGAGCTTAGTGGATCCCGCCAGTACCCCAGACCAAGAGCAAACCCATATCTTGATTGTGACCCTCTCACCCGTCCTGGAAGGGGAAAAGCCGATTCGCCAAATTGTCGGCTCCTGCCAGGACATCACCGAGCGTAAACAGGTGGAATGGGCCTTGCAACGCAGCCAAGAGCGGTTATTGGAGCAAAATCGCGCTCTGATGGCCCTCACCCGTCACAAGGCCCTCAACCAAGGGGATCTACAGGCGGCTTTGCGGGAGATTTGTACCACGGCTGCCCATACGTTGCGAGTAGAACGGGTGGGGGTTTGGCTTTACACACCGGAACGCTCGAGCATTCGCTGCGTCAATCAATTTGAGATCAACCAGAACAACCCCGAGGGATCCCACACCCAGGGAGCGGAGATCTGGGCCAAAGACTATCCCCGCTATTTTCATGCCTTGGAGCAAGAACGCACCATCGCTGCCGACCAAGTGGCTGAGGATCCCCGCACGGTTGAGTTTCGCAATTCCTACCTGACTGGGATCGGGGTCGTCTCGATGTTGGATGCCCCGATTCGACTCGAAGGGCAGATGGTGGGCATTCTCTGTCACGGTCACGTCGGGTTTCCCCGCCACTGGACGTTAGAGGAACAGAACTTTGCCGGATCCCTGGCGGATTTGGTATCCCTGGCCTTGGAAATCTCAGAACGTCGGCAGATGGAAGAAGCTCTTCGCCAAGCAGAAGAACGTTATCGCAACTTTTTCGAAAATGCTGTCGAGGGAATCTTCTTCACCGATGCCGCAGGCCGCTACCTTTCTGCCAACCCGGCGCTGGCTCAAATCTGTGGCTACGACTCCCCGGAAGCATTGATGCAGGAAGTCAAGAATGTCGGCACTCAGCTTTATGTGGATCCCAGTCAGCGAGAAGAATTTGTACGTCTGTTGCATGAGCAGGGATCCGTGCGCGGCTTCGAGTATCAGATTCGACGGCGGGATGGCTCGATCATTTGGGTACGAGAAAATGCCCGCTTGGTGAAAGATGGCGAAGGGAACATTCTCGGTTACGAAGGCATCTCGGAAGACATTACTGCCCAAAAGCAAAACCTGGCCCACATCGAGTTTCGGGCTCATCATGATGCTCTAACCGGATTGGTTAACCGCGAACGGTTCAGCGATCAATTGCAGCAAGTCCTCAAGCAATACCGCCATGAAATGCTGGCGCTCCTTTTTGTGGATTTGGATCGCTTCAAAGACATCAACGATACCTTTGGCCATAGTGTGGGAGATGATCTGTTGCGGGGGGTTGCCCAGCGCCTGACGGAGTGTGTTCGCTCGGGAGATACGGTAGCCCGCTGGGGAGGAGATGAGTTTACCCTGTTGCTGCCCCAAATTGGTAACCCTATAGTAGCCATGCGTCTGGCCCAACGGATTCTCGATACTTTTCAGAAGCCCATCTGTTGCCAAGGTCATGCCATTGCTGTCACCTGCAGTATTGGCATTGCCCTCTACCCCCAGGATGGGGTGGAGGCGTGTACTCTGCTACACCATGCCGATTTGGCCCTTTACCGGGTGAAGGAAAACAGTCGCAATGGCTTCCAACTCTACAGCCCGATCAACGAGATCCCGACAACAGTTCGCAGCACTATCCTGTAAGCTGGTTGGGTCAGAGGCCCTTTTGGTTCGTCATTTGTGCATCCGGGTCGTAGCTATCGTCGCCTAATTCCCTTTATCCAGCCCCATTTGTGGATGCTGCTGTTGGGGCTAATGTGTACCCTCGGCTTTGTGCTGACCATGCCTGCGCTTGCCTATCTGATCGAGTGGGTGGCGCGGTCGATTGGGGCAGGAGATTTGGGTCAACTGCGCCTGCTAGCCCTAATTGGGGTGGTGTTTTTTCTGGTGCGTGGCGCTTTTCAGTATGGCCAGGACGCCCTGATGGCGCGAGCTTCACTGCAAATGGTGCTGGAGTTGCGGCAGCGGCTGTATGCCCACTTACAGGCCTTGGATCTGGACTATTTTTCCGGCAGCCGCACTGGGGACTTGGTCTATCGTCTCACGGGGGATCTGGATCGGGTCGGGGAAGTGGTGCAGCGGTTTTTCCATCGCTTCATTCCGAGTGTGCTCACCATTGTGGCGGTGGTGGGCTACCTGTTTTACCTCAACGGGATCCTAACCCTGACCACCTTGGTGATCGCCCCCCTCATGGGAGCCTTGATCAGCTGGTTTGGGGATCGGCTTTTGTTTCGCTCCCGCCTCAACCAGGAGAGCATGTCGGATCTGGCCGCCCTTTTGACAGAAGTTTTTGCCGGGATTGGCCTGATTCGCGCCTTTGCTGCAGAGGAATATGAAATCCGCCGCTTTAGTACCATTGCCGAAAGCAACCGTCTGGCCCGGTTTCAAACGGAGCAGGTGAAGGCGATTCAAGACCCAGTAGTGGGATTCCTCTACGCCATGAGCGTTTTGGGGGTGTTTTGGGTTGGCGGGTGGCAGATTAGCCAGGGCAACCTAACCGGCAGCCAGTTTTTGGGTTTTATTGCCGGGATCGCGATGCTGATCGACCCGATTGTGCATATCACCAACAACTACAGCGAGTTGAAACAGGGAGAGGCTTCGGTAGAGCGGATTTTCGAGCTCTTGGATATTCGCTCCCAAGTGTGCGATCTACCGGGAGCCAAACCTTTACCCCCGATTCAGGGGTGGGTGGAGTTTGATCAGGTGTCTTTTCGCTACAAACCCGATCAGCCGGTGCTCAAACAGCTCAGCTTTAAGGTCTCTCCCGGCGAGATTGTCGCTCTAGTGGGATCCTCTGGTGCCGGAAAATCCACTTTGGTGAGCTTGATCCCTCGCTTCTATGATCCGCAACAGGGGTGTATCCGCATCGACGGCATTGATATTCGCACGGTTACCCTCCAGAGTTTGCGCCGTCAGATCGGCATTGTTCCCCAGGAGATCACCCTGTTCTCTGGAACCATCGCCAGCAACATCGCCTATGGCCAGGAGCACTTTGACCTAGAAGCCGTACGTCAGGCGGCCCAAGTGGCCAATATCCACACCTTCATCGAAAGTCTGCCGGATGGTTATGCCACCTTGGTGGGGGAACGGGGGGTAACCCTCTCGGGAGGACAGCGGCAACGGCTGGCGATTGCGCGGGCGGTCTTGCTTAACCCGAAGATTCTGATTTTGGATGAGGCCACTTCTGCTCTAGACAACGAGTCAGAAGCTCTGGTGCAGGAAGCTTTGCAACGGCTGATGCACCGCTGCACCGTGTTTGTGATTGCCCATCGGCTCTCAACGGTGCGCACAGCCCATCGTATTTTTGTCCTGGAACAGGGGCAGCTTTTGGAGCAGGGCAACCATGGGGAGTTATTGGGTAAAGGAGGCCGTTATGCTCAGTTCCATTTGCGCCAGTTTCAATAGCAAAACAGCAAAAGTTGGGTGCCGCTTTTGGGAGGCACTCCAAAAGCTCTCAATTGGCAGAACCTTACTCTGCAGGTGCCCCCACTCCCAATCCCCACTCCCGCCGAAACGGCAGATAAAACTCGGGATCCTGAGGTGTCCCCCCCCGGATCCCACACACCGCAGCGGCAAACATCACCGCCCGCTCCAACAGAGCCACCTCAGACCATCCCTGCAGTAACCCCAGAATCACCACGGCACTAAAGGCATCCCCAGCCCCAACCGTATCCACCATTTGAGGGACGGGTACCGGATCTACCCGATGGATATGCGTGGAGGTGATCAGCCTCGCACCGGCTGCTCCAAGGGTGAGGAAAATCTTGTTCAGGTTCAGGTTCTCCCGTAAGGTCTGAGCCTGGTCAAGCGGATTTTCAGCAGGGATCCCTTCCAAATTGGCCACTTGCACCAATTCCTCTTGGTTGAGTTTCAGCCAATCACAGCTGCGGATCATTTCCCGGATCCGCCCTGGGTTCCACCAGGGATCCCGCAAGTTCAGATCCAGAAAGACAGGGCAATTCAGCGCTTGGATCAGGATCTGAATCCGTCGATGGGCGGCTTCTGTGCGAGCAGCCAAGCTGCCTCGATACAGTAAGCTGGGCCTTAAGGTTCGCAGCTGTTCCGCATCCAGCTCAATGTAATCGTAGGCTTGGTTGGCCAGGATCCGATAAGAAGGGATCCCTTGCCCATCCAGCTCCACCTGAACTGCGCCGGTGGGATGGGTGGGATCCCGTTGTAGGGCGATGCTACTCAATCCCTGCCGGTGCATGGCTGCCCACACCTGCTCTCCGGCAGCGTCTTGACCGATACGACTGAGGAAAATTGGCTCGGCTCCCAAGCCTTTCAGATTCCAGGCCACATTAAAGGGCGCGCCCCCCAACACCGCCCGGTTGGGAAACTGATCCAAGAGGACTTCCCCCAAAATCAAGGGTGGGCCGGCGAGAGGTTTAACGGGATCCATCATGAAGATGGGGGATTAACTTAGCCATGCAACTCCAAAATTTGTTGATAGGTATTGCTGCGAAACCAACGATCGATCTCTCGTGCCCGTAGCACCGGCAGGGGATGGGTGCGCCCGACATTTTGCATTTGCTTCAGTTCCACCTGCCAGAGATCGTCATCCAGCTCGTCATAGGTGCGGGCTTGTTCCAGAAACGCATCTACATTCAGCTTTGCTGCCAATTGCGGGGATCCCCCACACAGTTTCATCAACACCGAAATCACTGTCTTGGCTTCCTGTGTCACCAGCAAAGCGGCCCGGTCACAGGTAAATTCCGCACAACGAACCCAGTGCATCAGTTGGTCTTGCAAGGCCTGGTAAAACAACCCGCCAAAGGGAATCAAACTGGTGGAAAGCATCAAGATGTTAGCCATCGTCAGGTAGACACCGTGATTACATTTCAGGTGACCTAGCTCATGGGCTAGAACAGCCTGGATCTCAGGTGGCTCCAGCAAATCCAGAAGCGAACTGTGTAAAACGATGAAAGGCTTCTTCCCCTGCATGGCAAAGGTATAGGCATTAGGAACAGGGTTTTGCCGCACATATAGTTGGGGAACTTCCAAATCCAAAATACGGCAAGCTTGCACCAAAAGCTGGTGGATTTCTGGTAACTGATGCTCGTTAATTTGAATACTGGAGGCAATGTTATCCAGATAAAATACCTGTTCCGCAGTCGAACCTAAGAGATTTTGAATCAGCAAGCCCAGTCCTGGCAGCTGTTGTAGGGAGCGGGTCGCTTGCAAATCGACAGGATGACGAAACTGATCTGCCCGTAGGCCCAACAGGATATGAGGTTCTCGTTGCATTGGCCGCATAGTAAGGAGGGGAGAAAAAATGCTTAGGACGATAACTCGTAGGGCACAAACTGGCGATAGCGATTCAACAAAAACAACCGCTCTGGAGGGGGATCCGGCAGAAGCGGCTTGTAGGTAAAACCAAAGGGATCCTCTCCAGCCGGGATCTCCCAGTAGACAATGTGATCCTGAATGCGGCTGCCATCGGTAACAAATCGACCCAAATCAACAGCAGCTTGGTCAGCGCGATTGTAGAATCGGCCTCTCCAGCTAAGTTGTTGAGGTAGGCCCAAGGCAAAGAAGAGTTGCCGTTGGTTTTGGTTTAACACGGTTTGTAGACGATCCCCCCAAACCCGCGCCAAATCAACAGGTTGAGGAGTGGAGTTGGCCTCTGCATCAGCAGGAGTAACTTCCAGCAGCAGCAGCCCATTCAACAAGATGTGAGTCGGTTGGGATTGTGGATCTGCAGAGGGAGTTGCTGGAGGATCTGGGCTGGGGGTTTCTAGGCTGACCTGCAACTGAGGACTGGTGGCTTGGGAAAGGATCTCTTGAAATCGTTGCTCCAGCAAGCGTAACCGGGAGGGGGCATCAGGGGTACGCAGCGTCAGAACGGGTTCATTCGCCACCCGAAACTCGCTTTGACTCCAGACAACAGCCCCAAGGCCGCTCCATATTGACCCACTTAGGATGAGGATCCCGGCCCAATTCCTCGCAGTCATAGTCTTGAAGTTCTCCGGCCCCTACAACCTGTCATTGACGAACTCAGACCCCTACCGGTCATGTGCCTCTCCATCTTAGCCGCTACCCTGGTAACATCTCTTCCCTTGTGGCGTTCACAGGGCTTGTTGTCTTTTCTGAGGTCATTATGCGGATCCCTACTTCCACCTATCGCATCCAGTTCCATGCTGGGTTTGACTTCGAGGCAGCACGGCAGATTGTTCCCTATCTGAAAGCCTTGGGCATTTCTGATCTCTATGCCTCCCCCATTTTTCAAGCCCGCAAGGGCAGTACCCATGGTTACGACGTGGTGGATCCCGGCCAAATCAATCCAGAGTTGGGAGGTGGCGAGAAGTTTGAGGAACTCTGGGAGGCTCTGAACCAACAGCAAATGGGTTGGGTGCAGGATATTGTGCCTAACCATATGGCTTATGATGGCCAAAATCACATGTTGATGGATGTTTTAGAGAGTGGCCCAAACTCAGATTTTATTGATTATTTCGATGTGAATTGGAACCATTCCTACTTAGGGATCCAAGGTAGAATACTGGCACCTTTTCTGGGGGACTTTTATGATAAATGTCTAGAATCCGGTCAAATTCAACTGCGCTATGACGCCGATGGCTTAAGTATCAACTACTATACCCTAAGATTTCCTCTTAACATCGATACCTATGCAGATGTCTTTACCTACAATCTGGGCAAACTACGTCGAAAGCTAGGTCGTAGCCATCCAGATTATATCAAACTACTTGGGATTTTGTTTAGCCTACGGTTTATTCCCAGCAAAGAAGATCTCCTGGAGCGCACAGATCAAATAAACTTTGCTAAACATTCTCTCTGGGAACTCTACACATCTAGTCAACCGGTTCAAAATTTCTTTGATGAGAATATTGCCACCTTTAACGGTAAGCCAGGAGATCCCTCAAGCTTTGATCTGTTGGATAGCCTCTTGGCTCGACAAAACTTCCGCATCTCGTTCTGGAAGGTGGGAGCCGAGGAAATTAACTACCGCCGATTTTTTACCATCAATGAACTGATCTCACTACGGATAGAAGATCGAGAGGTATTTCGTAAAACCCATCAGCTCATCCTAAAACTAGTAGAGCAAGGTCGATTCACAGGTCTACGTATTGACCACATTGATGGCTTGTTTGACCCAGAGGAATATCTGCATCGACTGCGGGAACGCTGCTCAGAAACTTACATTGTAGTAGAAAAAATTCTCGAGTCTGAGGAGAAGCTGCCTCAACAGTGGCCCGTTCAGGGTACGACAGGCTATGATTTTCTGAATAAAATGAACGGTCTCTTTTGTCAGGAGCAAAATGTAGATGCTTTTGACAGCCTTTACCATAACTTTACGAGGTTACAACAGTTGCCAGAGCAGGTCATTGAAGAGAAAAAACGTCTCATTATTGAGCGTAACCTATCCGGTGACATGGATAATTTAGCTTTCCTGCTCAAGCAGATCACTAGCCATCACCGCTACGCCAATGACTTTACTCTCTACAGTTTGCGTCGGGCTTTGGTGGAGGTGTTGGTGTGTTTTCCGGTTTATCGAGTTTATATCCGTGAAGGCATCCTTGATGCTACAGGCCAAGAGATCATTCGCCAAGCGGTAGAACAGGCCAAGGAAAATTTACCTATCTTGGTAAACGAACTGAACTTTATTCAGCGCTTTCTCTGTCTCGAGTTTCTGGATAATTTATCAGAGCAAGAAAAAAATGAACAAATATATTTTGCCATGCGCCTGCAACAGTTGGCTGGTCCTCTCATGGCTAAAGGGGTAGAAGATACTGCCTTTTATGTATACAATCGCTTGCTATCTCTTAATGAAGTGGGCGGGGATCCCTGTCGATTTGGTGTTTCGGTGCAGGAGTTCCATCGTTTTAACCAAGAACGTGCAGCTCACTGGCCTCTGGCCATGAACGCTTCCGCTACTCACGATACTAAGCGTGGCGAAGATACACGGGCTCGTCTAAATGTCCTTTCAGAAATCCCAGCTGAGTGGGAGAGAAACATTAAACTCTGGCATGAACTCAATATCAACTACAAAGTTCGTAGCAAAAATTTTAAGCGCTCAGAATTACCGGATCGTAACGATGAATATTTTCTCTATCAAACTCTACTGGGATCCTATCCCTTTCAACAGGAAGAGGTACCACAGTTTGTGCAACGGGTGAAGGACTATTTGATCAAAGCAGTGCGAGAAGCCAAGGTTCATACCGCCTGGTTAAGACCAGATACAGACTATGAAGAGGCGACAACCTCTTTTATTGAGCAAATCCTGCAGGCTCCAAACCCCTTTCTAGAGTCTTTTCTACCCTTTCAGCGCAAAATCGCCCATTTCGGTATCTTTAATTCTCTCTCCCAAACCCTTGTTAAACTTACCAGCCCTGGAATCCCAGATATTTATCAAGGTACAGAACTGTGGGATTTAAGCATGGTGGATCCGGATAACCGCCGACCTGTCGATTTTTCTCGCCGCATGGCTTATCTTGAGGAGATTCAGCGACGTGCCAAGCAAGAACCTAGAGGACTGATAGAAGATTTATTGCTGCATCGAAGCGATGGACGTATTAAATTATTTTTGTTGCATCAAGTTCTAAAAATACGTCAGAAACAGCCACAACTCTTTCATGAAGGTGGGTACACACCCATACAGGTAAGTGGATCCCATCAGGAGCATGTAGTAGCGTTTGCCCGTCATCACGGTAAGCAAGTGTTAATCACAGTCGTACCGCGTTTGTTAACGCAATTAATTGATGAAACCCAGGATCCATGTGGAGAAGCGATTTGGAAAGATACCCACATCCATTTGCCTCGATGGAAACGAGTGGAGTGGGTAAATGGACTCAGTGAAGAAGAAATCTCTGCAGGGGAGGACATACCTATTGGGGCGATCTTAAAGACTTTCCCAGTAGCTCTACTGTGCGGTCAGTCCCGTTAGGTGTCCAAGATCTAAGCAATTAACAGGCCAAAATTTTTTCGTGTATTCTACATAGAGTCTCTACGTCTTAATTACTTCTTACAAGAGGACTACCTGCGGATCCTATCAGTTGCAGGTAAGGCAAGTGCTGCGTGTGTATCATACCATCCTGGAACGGGTGCCTTGGTTAAAAATTGAATAGCCCTTCGAGTCACCCCTCTAAATAAAAAAGAACCGGGAAATTTCCAGGAATTTAATAGACCAAAGTCTCCTAGAAGCTTATATCCAAGCGATACAACTCTATATTGCGAGAGAATTTCGTCCTTGGTTTTCCAGCAATTTGGAAGATCAGCCCCAAAAAGTCCTGACGAGCCTTCTTCAAAGGTATGCTCCATGTATTCACCTATCCATTTTTGAGTATGGGGTATAGAGGATTGTTCTACTGCTTGAAAAGAAAGATAGCCTAATTCTGACAGCATTTCGACCTCTTCTTTAATCTGTGAAAAGGAGGTTTTAGAGGACTCAAGGGAAATATAGTCAGGAACCACTTGGAACTGCTTAAGTGCTTCAATACAAATAATATCGCAACCCTCAATATCAATTTTCATGTAGTGAGGCATTCCATATTTTTGAATAATACTCGTAAAGTTTATAACGGGAACTTCTACAACTGTACTCGTTGTCCCTCGATGAATATTTCTTTCCGCCCAGTCTGTACAAACAGTACCCCAAACTGAAAGAGAATTATTCTTATAAAATTTAACAGTTTCTTGTCCTGGAATAAGATCCTTTGACCCTATTATTGCGCCACCAACTATGATTAATTTTCCATTCGCTAGAAAATGATCGAAACGCCGCTCGCAAAAAGCAATCATATCGGGATTAGCCTCGAAGGCAATGACTCGGAATCCTCTTTTTAAGTAAAAGTCAGTATCTTCTCCTTTATGCATGCCGATATCGAAAATTAGATCATTAACCTTTGAGACTTCTAATCGATCTTGCATTTCAGCTTCCTTGTTGATGCCACAAAACAAGACTATTCCAGTTTTTTACTTGTTTAAGTTAAATACAGTCTGTAATAACCAAGAGAGAAATTTATAGTCTCACCTTTCCTGAAAAAGAATATTAAGAGACTGCCAAAGCCCTAACCATACTCCTAAGAACTCAATAAAGATAAACAGCCTGGGAAAATCTTCATTTCGAACAAAAGCTCTCAAGAGTCGGCGCAAATGCCAACTCCATATTAAATAAAACCATTTCCTCAAGATTGCCCATCGCTCTTCAGGATAGGTCTTAGCACAATAAATACAATAAAAAGATGAACCAATTCCATAGCTAAGCATTTGCTTTTTTAGTTGATCAGTTCGTCTTCGGTGACGATGCCAAACTAGGGCTCTTGGTTCATAAACCAAAGCATATCTACATTTAAGCACCCTAAAGAACATCTCAAGATCCTCCCCTCCTTGTCCGGGAGACCCGGCACCCAATGAAAGTGTAAATCCCCCTTCTTGAATAAAAAAATGACGACGAAATGCCATATTTGCACCAGCCCCCCATTTTGCAGTTAAAAACCATGTGTCTGCTATTGATTTTCCAGGAGGAGTGTTTACTTGAACCCATGTTCGCTGAAATCCTCTCCCAAAACCATTTCGCCTTTCGAATAGAATTTGTGCTTCCGTCTCCAGTTCATAGGGAGCAATTAATCCTGTAACTGCCATCACTTCTGGGTACAACTGGAACACCTGAGACAATTCGCGCACCCAGTTCTTATCGACTATAACATCATCATCTGTAAAGGCAAGAATTTCAGTAGTGGTCTCACGAATGGCACAATTTCGAGCGGATGAAAGGCCAGGCTGAGGTTCTTGAATGTAACGAACTTGTGGGTAATGACATCGTATTAACTCTTGCGTTTCACTACTACTTGGAGCGTTATCGACAACTAAAATCTCTAGAGAAGGATAATCTAGTTTCAACAAAGACTCTAAACATTGTTTTAGTTCTTCTGGGCGATCTCGGGTGCAAATTGCTACAGTTACGCTTGACCAAGGATCCCGTACCTGGAGGCCGTCGGTATTGAATCTATAGTTATGAATGATGTCGTCTTTTTGCAGTAAAATTGACTCACTAGCCTTCCTGTAAGAGATCGGATTCAGCAACAACTGCTCTATCTCATCCGAATTTAAGTCAGGGTGTTGAAGTAACGCATTCCTTATTTCAGCTGGTGAACAGTTTCCTCTATTGACGGGAATTTTCAGGTAGGTAAGAGGGATCCCCTGAAAACGCACTAATGCCTGTATTGAGCCATACTTCTCTAAGCCCAGTAGCTCTGGAAGGTGTTGAGTAAGTTCTAATTCGACTACTTTTATAGGTTGAAGCATGAGATACATTTCCTCCTTTAGACACGCAAGTAGATTTACCAACAAAAATCAAAACTAAAATGGCATGTGTGAGGGAATAAATTGTGTGATAACTGTTTCAGCATGCTTGGGAGGAAGTGAAAGAAAGGCAATACTGCGAAGAGTCATCTTCAAAAGTGGTTTCCACTCTTTCAACAGCGCCGGCTGATAATAACAACAAGTTAGCAAAAATCTTAGAGCGGACAAAGCCCTTTTTCTGTCGAGAGAAGGAGGAACATCTTGGAGTGCCTTATAAGCTAGGTACTTGTAAAGGTTAGCCAAACTCTTTGCCTTTAAAGGCTGTAATTGTTTTGGGGCTTTAGTATACGCTTTGTCAATGACACGTCTTGCATTCTGCTCCATTCTTAAAACCTTAGATGATTTAGAAGTCACACTACGTCGATAAAGCACTTGAGGTTCAGCTACAAGTACAAATTCGTAGTGCTGTGCCAACCGCAGCCACATATCCCAGTCATCAGCATTGAGCAATGATTCATCAAAGCCCCCCACAGCTTCCAAAGCATGACGTCTGATTAGAGGATTTGACCCATTTTGCAGTAAATTCACCTGTAGCAATTCAGGTAATATGTAACCCGTAGCCTGAGTTCGAATCCCTTCCTGAATTAAATTGCCCTTGTCATCAATATTATCAGTCCAACTGTAGGCTACAGAAGCCTGAGGGTGAACCTGTAGCGCCTGATATTGTGCTGACAATTTATTCGGAGTCCAAAGATCATCTGCATCTAAAAAGGAAATATATTGGCCCTGAGAGTGATGGATCCCTCGATTGCGACTGGCTGAAACACCACCGTTTGGGTAATTGAATACATGTATACGATTGTCTTCTCTCGCTAACTGATTGGCAATAGCAACAGTTTCATCCTCGGAGCCATCGTCAATAATTAGAATTTCTAAATCCACAAAACTCTGATTCATGGCAGAGCGCAAAGTTGCTTCTAAAGTTGGAGCTGCATTGTACGCAGGAATGATGACGGAAATTAAAGACATTACTGTTCTCCTAAAAACCCTATGCAAATAGCTAAGGATGTAGCAAAGGTTCTTCTGATACAATTTGAGCTTGCATGATAGTGGCTAGATTTAGAGGATACACTTCTTCAGCGTATCGAGTTTCTTCATAACGTTTAATATCAGCAACTACACGAGCTAGATCCGGCTGTTTTTCATGCCATATTAAACGTTCATTAGCTATAGCTTCTTGATGGAAAGTTAACATCTCTGGAATCAAATATCGCCCAAAGTCGTAAGGAACCGATTCAAGTTGATGATTAAAAATCCTATTTAATACTAGCTGTCCTGCTGATGGTGTGTAGTGAGAGCTATCGGTATAGTAAATCATGCCAGGGCTAATGACTTCACTGGTAACGCTGTTATAGCCTGAGAAATCCCATACTGGATGCAACCCAACGATATCTCTCTTCCATTGCTCGAATAGCGGCCACAGGCCTAAATTGTAAATGGATTCCCATTCCGTAGCGTGTGCAGGTGAAATAAACAAAAATAACTGAATTCCTCGATCGGCACAAGTTTCTACAATTGCTTCCAGATGGGTCAATGAGTTCTCATAACTGCTAAATCCTTTGTAAACTCCATCCTGATACTGACGTTGAGCCCTTGCAATAGTCTCAAAGAAAACTCTTAAATCAACCTCTCCTGGTTTTCGAACCATCATTCCATTTACTCGTACTGATCTTGGTAGGTTAGGGTTTCGATTCCTTAGCAAAGTTTCCCAGCTGGCGCTCAAAGCATCTAATGAGAGAGTTACATCTAATAAGTCCGACCCGATTATTCCAACATGGCCTAGCCGCTGATCTCTAAAATCTGGTTGAGGAGTCCGCAAATCATTAAACATTTGAAAGTCAAGTCCAATCACCACCTGCTCCAATTCAGGCTGAATCGTCAAAGCATGCTCAAAATAGCGCCGCAACTCGTAAATATTAGGCGCTGTTAGTCCCAAATTGTATGCTGGCTGGATCAACGCCGGATGGGAAGGATCAAGGCCAATGTCGGTACGAGAGGAACCCAACAAGATGCTTTTCGGTCGAATCCTAGCCATATCGACAGCCTTAAATAATCTACTGTTATTGAGTGTTTTCGGTTTGATAGCATTTACGCCTGCTATGGATGGTGAACCAATCACACCCAAAGGGTCAATAGTTAAGTTAAATAAGCTTATCGTACACACTGCTAAAAATGACATTGTCATGAAAGTATTATTAAATTTGCGAAAGCTGTGTTTAGCCATAACCACCCCTCCTATCCATGACTCTATTTAGCATCTACAGTCGAACACGATCCACTCAAAACTGAAAGTAAAGAAATTCAGTAACTCGACTCATTGACAGTAGTGTTAGCATAGCTAGGAAACCGAGAAGTAAACTCCACCACCACCGTGGTTTAAACTTTTGAATCAACTCCTGTGTATTAGGCAGAAATACAACCCACAAGGTTACAATAAACAAAATAACAATGCTCTCCAAACCACCTGGAAAGTAATCCAGGCTAGGAAAGTTATTGAATCGGATCCCAAACATTTCTAGATTGCTTACTAATCCGCGATATTTTCCAGGCAGCAATATCCCCTCAATACCTGTCATTGCCCATAGGATATGACCCGCATCTCCGAGAGATTGGGCCCTAAAAATAACCCAACCAATTATTACAGCCAAGAAAGTGACCAACCATGAAATTTGCTTTGGTAAATAAAAACCTACTTTTTTCCATATGTGGTTGATACTAAGGCATACTCCGTGAAACCCACCCCAGGCTATGTATGTCCACCCAGCTCCATGCCACAAACCTCCCAGTAACATTGTAATCATGAGATTGATGACTCTGCGAGATTCTCCAAGACGGTTACCTCCCAATGGAATATAGAGATAATCTCTCAAGAAATTTGACAACGTAATGTGCCATCGACGCCAAAACTCAACAATTGAAGTAGATTTATAAGGTGAGTTAAAGTTGATTGGCAACTTTACATTTAACATTAGCCCAAGGCCAAGAGCCATGTCACAGTAACCAGAAAAATCGAAGTAGAGTTGATAGGTGTAACTTAACGCTGCCGTCCATGCCTCTATAAAACTCAACTCAGCAGCATGATTAAAGGGTAAGGTCACCCAACCTGCTAAGCTATCAGCAATAAGAACTTTTTTTGACAAGCCAATAACAAACACTATACAGCCAATGGCAAAGTTTTTCTGGCAGAACAACAGGTTCCGCAATCTATTAAATTGAGGTATGACTTCATAGTGATGGACGATAGGCCCAGCAATCAATTGTGGAAAAAAAAGCACAAACAAACTATAGTCAAGAAGAGAGTAATTCGGTATGACTCCTCGATATGCATCTACCAAATAGGATATTTGCTGGAATGTGTAGAAAGAAATTGCCAGGGGAAGAATAATGTTGTCTGGGTGTAACAGTTGTGTTATCCACACGGATAACTTTGAGGGGGGCAACCAAGACATGAGGAAGACTGTATATTTATAATATGCGATGAGACCGATATTGAACAGGAGACCAAAATACAGAAATATTCTCGAAAGCCTTTGATTACACCTCACCTCATGAAGTCTATTTCCCAGAAGATAATTTACCATTATCGAAATAGATATTAAAGGCAAAAATACAACATTCCAATAACCATAAAATATCAGGGAAGACAATAACAGCCACCCTTTTGAGAGAGTTAATGAACCTAAACGTCCTATCCAAAAGTAACCTCCTAAAGAAAGAGGCAAGAATAAAAAAATAAAAGGAAATGAATTAAATAGCATTAGTGTAATACCTCACACATTAATTCTTTCCATGATTGCAAATAGTTATGATGTCCTCCCCTTGTGGAAAGCTTTCCTGTTTCTCCCCACTTTCTAAGCTGCCAAGGAGAAGCTAAAGTCATGATTCGGATCCCTTTGGCCAGTTCAGTTGGATTATTGGGGGTGACCAATAATCCACATTCTCCTTCAGGGTTCTGTACCTGTTCCACCAAGCCATCAACCTGACTGGCGATGATAGGCTTACCTGCAGCTCTTGCCTCTAGACAAACATTTCCCCAAGGTTCCCAGAGGGAGGGAATGACCACTGCATCGCAACGTTCTAGAAAGCCTGGTACATCTTCCACTTGCCCCAAAAAAGTTACCGATGACAGGTGTCTGGCCATTTGATGTAAAGATCTCTCTAGCTCTCCAGATCCCCCTAGTAATAGCCTGATGGGTAGGTCTGGAACCTGCTCCATAGCTTGAATAAGCACTTTGAATCCTTTCTGGGTGCAAAAGCGACCATAGGCACCTAAGATTAAATCTCCTTTTCTAGATTTGGGAGACAACTTAGTAAAGCGATCAAGGGGAGGACATTGATGAATGAGCCTCAATTGATGCGGTAAAACCAAGTGGTTCTTCAACATCCAATCTGCTTGAGACTGCGAGATGGCTACCACCTGGTTCGCCAAACGATAAAAGACTCGTAATATGTTGCGAAACCTCCACACCTGAGGAACGTTGTGTTTTTCATACTCTTGCGAATAGGCATGCTCGTGAATGATTAACTTTGCTTTTGGGAAGCGAGTTTTAAGCCGCAGTAAGTCCGGCAATCCCTTTAGACGACAGGTAGGGTGATAAACAATCAAATCTGGCTCTGTCAAGCCCTGAAATGAATGCAGGCGAAGCTTCTCCACATCAAAAATTACGATTTCAAAATCAAAGTAATACGATAAATCAGAGTTGATAAATCCTTGCAGATTCGATTTTACTCCTCCCATTTTATCATCTTTGACAACATGAAGGACACGATATTTCTTTTCGGTGAGCCTGATGGGTTTAGAGTGTAAAGGAGTCATGTGCATGGAATAAACCTTAGGAGCCTTGATATTGCGATTGCCATTTAGGGAACTTGCCTATAATGAATCCAGTAATTTTGCCCAACCCTCTCGAATTCCTAGATAGCGAGTCCAAGGAACACAAACATCTAGCCAAGCTTCCAGAAAACTATCTCTAAATGCCACAGTAATAGGCTTATACTTGATCAACTCAAAAACACGACTGAAACAACGTGGTAAAAAAGCTAGCAAAGATAAAATTGACCTTGATAACTCCTTTCTTCCAGTTGGAACTTTAAGATTCCATCGGTGATGTAATTCGACCAATGTACGGGCTTTGTATTTTTGTGATCGGCAAAGTGATCTTATATCTTCACGGTAGCGATGATAGACAATCCCACCCTGTTGCAAGAAATTAATTCGATAAGGCGTTTGACTTTGCATCCTCCAATTTAGATCCACCTCCTCTCCGCCAGATTGATTCAGTAACAAACCAACTTGCTGAAAGACTTCGGCCCTATACATGACGTTCGCCGTACAGGCTGTAGGCAGAAACAGATGATGTTCTGGACAGTGACTGGGACTACGTAGGGTCAAAGCTTCATATCGAATGACTGGATGGTCTATTCTATAAGGCTTTATTGTGCCAGCAACAGCACCTATTTGCTGATTTGTAAAACCTTCCAGTAAATCTTGAATCCACCGTGGATCTAACACACAATCTACATCCGTACAAGCAATGTATTCTCCTCGTGCTTCTTGAATGCCTCGATTGCGAGCAGTACCACACCCTGGTACAGCCTCAAATAAAATCCGATGGCCACTTTCTTGGAGCAATTTTGCTGTTCCATCTTTCGAATTGTTGTCGATCAAAAGAATCTCAAGCCTGTCGCTTGGGTACTCTAATGTTTTAAGAGAGTCTAGCAGACTTGGTAACATCTTCTCTCCATTAAAAACGGGAATGACCACTGATACTAAGGGCCAAGGTATTCTTTTCTGCACTTGCATCTAGAGTCTCCTCTTAAGAAAAAGGGGGGTGATTAGAGAATGATTAAGGAACCTGTGAATTAGAACGAGTGCTAAAACGCAAAAACTTATTCGCCCAGTGGTTGGGCAAAATGCCAATCCCTTGCTGAATTACGTCTGGAGCCATCAGCTGCAACAATCTCAAGTAAAGAATTCCTCCCAGCAAAATAGCTGTCATCAGTAGATTGACCGCAGAATCTAGCCAAATCAGCTTCATTGTAAAGACACCAACCGTCATTCCAGCTGTAGCAAACAGGATTCCACTTAAGTTGCCGAAGTAGGCAACGAAGCTAGAATTGACGCACTTTAGAGTCAGATACAAGCCGATCATCGATATGAGAGAAGTGAAGCTGGTGAAACTCAAAGCCACACCCCGAATACCAAATGGGATCCCAATCAAGAAGGATAAAACAGCTACTCCTACCGACAGAGCAATCATGTTGAGTCGCAAGCGAGTTTGACCAATCGCCATTAAAACCGTTCCATCAAGGGCCTTCAAGCTGACTACCAAAGCTCGTACTGCTAAGATCTGCAAAATAGGTACTGCCGGCAGCCATTTTTCGCCATAGAATACCTGTACCAATTCAGGTGCCAAAAGGATGAGTCCGACAACAAGGGGGATAACCACTGCTACAACCAACTGGCTGGCTCTAAACCAACTCTGCTTGACTTTACTCAGATTCTCCTGTTGTCGAGATAGAGCCGGGAACAGGACTCCTGCTAACACCTGAGCAATCCGATCCAACGGAGCTGTCATCAAATTGTAAGCCATACTATAGAAGCCTAGCTCAATAGCACCCAGGAATCTTCCAATCAAGAGGTTGTCGGCATTCCGCCCCACATATCCCAATAGGTTTCCTCCTAAGACATCGTTGCTAAAGCCACTCATCTCCCGTACATCTACCCAACGAAATTTCCAAGTGGGTCGCCAACTTGAGATATACCAAAGCAACGCTGTTCCTAACAAACTGGTTATGACAATACGGCCCACCAAGCTCCAGACTCCCCAACCTAAATATGCCATTATTAAGCCCGTAATTATACCCACAAGATGGCTTAACATCCGACGAAATTCTAGTGCTCGAAAGTGCATTTTTCTGGTGAGCAGAGCTTCCTGAGTACTACCCAATGCAGCAATTGAGAAGCAACAAGCTAGGGCTGCAATAACCCATTGCACTGCTGGAGTTTTGTAGAAGATAGCAATTGGCCAGGAGAGGGCAATCCCCATGAGAGAAAGGCAAAGCCCTACACTTACATTCATCCAAAAAATACTAGAAACATGCTGTGGCTCTATGTTTTTACGTTGAACTAGTGCTGCTCCCAGTCCTAGATCTAATACTACATAAACAATCCCTGTGAATACACTTGCCATGGACAGCAAACCGAAATCCTCAGGTGAAAGCAAACGGGCCATCACCACTGCGCTACCCAAATTTAATAACTGCTGCATTACTTGGGATCCCACCTTCCAACGTAGTCCACTGAAAAGGCGAGAACGCAAGTTGTCTGGAGGTGATGCTTCAAGGGTCGTCATAGAGGCTTTTTTTTTTAGATAATGACTATTTTCAGGCAAAGCTGGAAAACTTAGGAAGAACGAGGATCCAAAGAAAACTGAATCAAGGGGCGTGAAACAGACTGCAAACGAACAGCAATTAACGTTAGCAATGAGCGGGGATCCCGCCAGAAAATGGATCTGTCACTAGCAATAGCCTTAGCAATATACTCTTTGGCTAACCCAGGTTCTTGAGCTGTCAAAGCCAAGCGAGCTAGGAGACGATAGAAAAAAGCGTAAGCTGTAGGCATCATTGGCTCCACCTTCTCTTTAGAACGGTTAAAAGCAGCTTGTAAGACTTGTTCACCACATTCCTGCATTTTTTTGACATTGAATGATAATCCACTGGGTCGAACTCGGTATTCACATAAAGCTTGTGGATGTCTGTAAAAACGATGGGATCCCTGTTCTGCTACTTTAATCCAAAAGTCAAGATCTTCACAGCTTCGTAAGCTTTCATCAAACCCTCCAATTTGATCAAACAGTTCTCTTCGAAATATTGCATTTGAGCCGTGACCGATAAAATTCTTACAAAGCATGGCCAGTAGAGGATCTGAATGTACTGGGCGACCACTTAGAGTTAGCCAAGTTGGACGCCCATCGTCCCGAATCACCTTCGAGGCGCTGTAAACAACACCAACATCTAAATGTCGTTGCAATATCTCAACATGGCTAGCTATCTTTTGGGGAAGATAGCGATCATCAGCATCCAGTAGAGCAATTAACTCACCATGAGCGTGACGAATTCCCCAATTGCGAGCAGAAGCTAGTCCCCCATTTGGTTTTGATAGAAGATGGAAGCGGGGATCCCTTTGACACCAAGTTTCTACAACCTCTGCAGTGCTATCTGTGGAACCGTCATTAACAATCAACACTTCAAAGTCCTGCCAGGTCTGACAAATAAGAGACTGAAGAGCCTCAGTGATATACTGCTGCACATTGTAGGCAGGAACAATGACACTTACTGTTGGAGTGGGATTCATAAGGTTGAGGGGAGAAAGCAAAGGTTGAACAAGTCAAGCAGCTAAACTGATCGAGTCCAAGAACGATACATTTCATAGAAGGGATTAACTGGACGATTTTCGTAATCGATCAAACCAGGCCAGCCACCCTCACTACGCAACTGATGTAGACGGAAATAGCAAACGGTCAAGACCTGCCCCTTTACGTAAGGCAGCACCTCGTCTAGCATCTGCCGCCACTTCTGATAATCCCTACGGTGATCAGCTCGAGCCTGTGGCAAAAAGTTCCATTCAGTGATGATGATTGGCTTGGATCCGTATAATTGCTTCACTTCATTTAAGTGCCGCTTCATCTGCTCAACTGTAAAGGTATAAGGATGACTGCCAGCATAGTCTACGTAGTTCAGATACCCTGCTGCTAAGTACTCTTGTGTAACACTGGTATTCCAACCTGTTTCCTGCCAAGCGGAGAAAGATCCTCCAAGAACCTTCTCCCTATGAGCATGTAATGATTCCCAGGCTGGCTTGAGCACCAACTGCACATACTGACTACCCGTTCCTAACCAATACTTGCTACCCTCCAACTCATTGAGAATCTCCCAGATATCGATAGACTCTCTAATGCCTGGCAGAGTTTGTACCCAATCAAAATAAGATTTGACCGCAGTTGTAGAGGAAGGAACTTCACGGTTTTGGAATAGAACAATGACCCTGAATCCAGCTTGCTTTAACTGTCGGGCTCGATCAAAAACACCACTAGTAGGTTCACGGCGCTCATTCCAATTTACATTAGCCCAGAGACGAACTGTACTGATCTTCAAATCCTGTAAGACAGAAATAATTCTAGACACGTTGGCATCATTTCCCACTTCTACTCCATAAAATGGATCAACTCTTACAAACAACTTGCTTGATATTCCTGTAATTGAACCAGAGCAAGCAAAAACAATGGACGCAGTCATCAGGGCAACTGCAATGCTCATCCCTTTAATACTCAGGAAACTAGATTTACGAAGAAAACGGTTCAGCATGACAGCACCCGTTGAGTTTTAGATTAAGCCCAAAAGAGTATCTTTTAAACGCGCTGTTGCCATGGGAAAGGAGGTTCTTGCCACCATGGCGGTAACCACTGACGACGAATAGCCTGCTCCCCCCAATTCCAGGCACAACCCAACCAAGCCGATAGAGTAAAAGCAGTAACACTTGCAGCGTGATACTCCTCGGTGAGCATGACAAACGTAAGCCCAACCCAAGCTCCCAAACAGGGTGATAAATGAGGATGTTTTAATACCCAATTCACCAACGCTACAGCTATAGCCAGCCAAGCCAAAATAAGCAAAGTGGAGCCAATCGCCCCAGTTTGATAAAGAGAAGAAAGAACCTGGGAGTGGGATCCCAGCGGGTGGTGGGTAATCCTGGAATGCCCTTGAGCCCCATAGCCAAAAAAAGGAGAATCCAGAAAGGCTTCAAAAGCCTCCCGATACATCTCCTGACGTAGCGTGAAGGAGTCCCGTCGATAATTGAAGAGATACCAGGTAAAGCCGCCAATTAAAAATGGAGAAGTTGCTGCCAGGGGAATCGCCAACCAGTTCATGATTCGACGTCCCCAGCGACTGCCAAACCAGAGACTGATCAGAGTTGCTGCCCCAAAAGCCAGTTGAGCCATACGAGCTGCTGAGAACCGAAGCGTTAGCACTGCACCGATGAGTCCAACCCACCGCCAAAATCGACTCTCCTCCGTTAATGCAATCTGACTGAGAATCAAACTCATCGTCCCAGCTAGGGGAGACCAATAGTAAAATGACTTCAGACGTGGCACCAAAACGGGATCCACCTCCCAGGCGATTCGATCCAGGCCATAAAGCTGTGCCTCAAAGAAAACCCGAGCCGGTATCGAAGGCCACACTATAGTCACAAGGCTGCGGGTTTCCAAAAGGGATCCCGTCAGGCGTAAGTACCCTTCCCCGATCACAACCGCGATCAGCTGGCATAGACCGACAATGCAGGCCGCTCTGACCACCACTTGAAAACGAACCCGCAACCGACGCACAGCGTACCAAACCGCCACCGTCAGCACCCAAACGCCCAAGATCGCTCCCAAAGCCGTGAGGCTACGACCTACCTCTGCTACCCCTAAAGCCAAATTAATCAGCAGCGAAACCAGCCAGGCGACGATGTAACCACACCAGAGGTGCCATCCCACCAACAATGGAACTGGCTGTGGGCGATACCAACTGCGCAACAGCAAATATCCCCCCACCAGTGGGTAAACCATAATTTGAATGCCCAGAATCCACCAAAGCGGCACCAAAGCAATCGTCCAAAAGATCACGCTTTCGGCGTGTTGATCAGGCATTCCCTGGCTGAACAACTCAGGAAGCCACTCGGCCTCAGCCTTCAAAGACTGGGGAAGGGGAGCCTTTAACATGGCTACTAAACTCCCTCAGTCAATAGGCTTTGGGCTTTGGGTTTGCCCAATCGAGGATGTCCATTGACAACAGCATGAGCACCTGTTCCCACCACAACTTGACCCAGTAGGCGGGTATCCCAAGTCCGTAAGGTTTCCGCTGCTGCTGCTGCTCCCCTTCGCCCCAATTGCCGCGGAGCTGCGACCCAGAGTACTCCATCACACAAAGAAGCCAGTAACGTCGCGGCTGAGCCTTGGGAAACGGGTGGACAATCCAAAATCACCAAGTCATACCGCTTGCGCAACCGATCCAAAAGCATTGACCATTTTTTGTAGGCAGAAACGGAAAGCCCCACTTGATAAGTCAACACATCGAATCCGCGTAATTCGGCACCGGTCTTAGAACCATTGGGGTTCTCTGCGGTTTGAGTTTGTAGCCACTCCCGCCATTGCCGTTCCTCTTCTGCCGGATCTTTTAAATCTCGCTCCTCCAGAGTAGTGGCATCAAAACGGCTCAAATGAGGGGATCCCATCTCATGGGTATTGGCCCGTACCAGCAAAACTCGGCGACGAATTTGCGCTTCCAGCAGGGCTAGGTTTTCAGCCACCAGCCCACTCCCTTCGGGGCGAGACCAACTGGCAATGGCAATGGTATGCACTTCTCGAGGCAGCATACGCATGTGGGCTTGCAAAGTTTGATAGCCATCCAGCAGAGGGTTGTCCCTTCCGGCACTAGCCGCCAGCTTCTCAACTCCCCCCCAGGGCACCGCACTGAGGACAGGCAACGGCAGAATATCTCGCAACTCCGGTAGAGTACACAGCCTGTTGTTGGTGGCGACCTTAGCCCATACTGCCCCCAGTCCTGTGAGAGTGCCTAAAACCAGTGCCACAGCATAAAGAGGTTTGCGATTGGGGCCAATCGGAACGCTTCGCTGACTGGGGGGCTCAATCACCCGCACATTACCCAAGCTTTGTTGCTCGAGAATACGGCTAGAGGCAAGGTTTTCGCTGAAGATCAAGTAGGTCTGGCGGGCTCGATCCAAAGCCAGTTGCAGCTGGGTATGCTCTTTCACCAACTGAGGCAACGCATCATAACGGCTCTGAATCTCCGCAAACTGGCTGTTTAGTTGACCTAGGCGGGCATTTTGAGCCGCACGTTCTACCCCAAGCTCAAACCATTTCTCAACCAAACCCTGCTGAACGGGATCCGGAATGGCCAGATCGGATCCGGCTTGCTCCCCCAAAGCCCGTATGGAATAGTCTCGAAGCAGATTGGCTAAGCGCTCTCTTTTTTCCAAAGCACTGAGCACCTGGGGATTTTGATCAGTGTACCGGGATTGCAACTGAGCCAATTCCGTCTCTGCTTTGACCAGATCTGCTCGCAACGCTTGAAAGTTGGGATCCCGACTCAGACCGACAATCCGTAATGCAGCATCGGGATCCTCTGGAAGCTGACTTTGCAGGCTTTCCATCCGCTGTACGGTTGAAGAAAGCTCCACCTGAGCCGCTTGCACCCGCTGGCGCATGTCATTCAGGGTACGAGCCACATCCGCTGTTTCATTACCACCGCCCAAAAAACGATTTTCCTGTTGGAAGGCTTCTAGCGCATCTTGGGCTTTGCGCAGATCCTCCTGTAGCTCTGGTAATTGGCGTTCCAGGGCTCGCCGCGCCTGAGATGCTCTCTCTCGGTTCAGTCGTAGGTTTTCTTGTATGTAAACCTCAGTGATGGCAGCGACAACCTTCGGTGGCAATTCTGGATCTGTGGAGGAATAGCTGATTTCCACTAGGTCAGTCCCCCCTAGCAGCTTCACTCCGAGCGCCCCTTGGGGAACCTCTTGCCGCTCCAGCCCTGCCTGCTCAAGAGCCTTTTCAAAAATGGGAGTGGAACGGATCAGGGCGATTTGGTTGTTGATCGGGTTAACCCGATCCCCAACTGTATCGAGGTTACTCACCCCCGAGTTATTCGCCCCTGAAACCAAGCGCTCCACACTGCGCGGGGACTCAATCAACAATTCCGAATGGGCCTGGTAAATGGGAGGGATGCGCCGAATCCAGTACACCGCCGGCCCCAACACGGCGATCAGAACCAGCAGAAACAACCAAGATTCTGGTAAGAAAGCACGGATTACCCGTTCCGGCAGGGGACGACGCACAGGCATAGCGTAGGCGGAATCAAAAGTCATGGCAGTCGCGGGGTAAGAGAATCAGGTGAGAGAGTAGGGGAATGCAAGGCGGCGCAGTGCAAGCGCTGATAGAGAGCTTCGTACTGTTGCCAAGTGCGCTCAAACCGCCAATGGCGCTGGTAATCGGCATGAGCAGCTTGCCCAAGCTGTCTGCGCAGTTGGGCATTTCCCAACAGTTGGGTCAACCCTTCCCGTAGGGCAGGCACATCTTCTGGCGGGATCAACAACCCATTTCGCTGCGGATGCAAGGCCTCAGCAGTACCACCCACATCTGTTGCCAAACAAGCCAGCCCAGCCGCCATCGCTTCCAGAAGAGAAAGAGGCAACCCTTCTAGGAGAGAAGGCAAGACGAACACCTCAGCCAAAGCCAGCCACTCCGGCACCTGAGACGTGTGGCCGACCCAAAACACGTCGGCGTCCAAGCCCAACTGCTGCGCTTGCTTCTGGAGAGCATTTTCCAGAGAGCCAGAACCCGCCATTACAAACCGCCATTCTTTGCGCAGAGCGGGATCCAGTCCAGCAATAGCCTCTAGCAAATAGCGGTGTCCTTTTTCCGGTTCCAGTCGGGCAACCGTCAGGCAAAGCTTTTTTCCCTGTCCTGGCAAAGATTGCCGCAACTGGGCCACCTGCTCTGGATCGGGCAAACGGGCTGTGATGCCATTTTGAATAACGGCTCGACGGTGAGATGGCAGGTTAAAAAACTCAGCATGGTGACGATCCATCGCCTCAGAGCACCCAACCACAACATCTGCCAAAAGCGTGAAGCGGCGACGGGTGGTATAGGCAATGTGGTTGGTTTGCACACTGGGGGGGCGATTCGGGATCCCTCGCAACAGCAGGGAGCAATAGCGATCATGCACATGCACCAGATCAGGAGAATCTTGGGCGATTCGCTGCCCAAACCGCAGCCAATCCCAAAGCTTGTTGCCCGTGAAAAACCGTTCTGCCCCGGCTTCTGCAAACACCTGTGCATCTCTAGCGAGGATGGATACCGTGTGGCCTGCTGCCTGTGCCGATGCCTGTAAGTCCAGCACCACTTGAAGGGTGCCTGTGCCGGTTTTCGATTGGTAAAGAGCATGCCAGATCTTCATCGCACCCCCAACAGTTCTGCTGAACCCCTCAAACCTTCAGCCCTGATCACCTGGGTATCTCCGTCCGCAGCAACTTCTCGGTCACTACTTCCAAGGCTGCTTCCAGTGCCCAACCGTGGTGTAAGACAACCTCTCGAAACGGCCTGCCTGTCAACTGGTGCTCCACCAGGGCTTGCTCCACTTGGGTGGGTTTGAGGATCCCTGACTCAGTCAGCATTTGACCCAAAAGGCGAATCTTGGCTTCTTCAGGAGACTGCACTCGCCAAGAGGAGGAGACCGGAAGAGTCCGTTCTGCGGGATCAGTTTGCTCAACCCAAGACACCCGAAACCCTTGTAAGCGAGCCAAAGCCAACGTCAAGACAAACGTAGGGTTTCCCAGCAGATAGCGGACGGATAATCGCCGTGGCTCACGAGACAGCCGATACAACCACTCCAAGCCCACATCGGATAGCCACTTCGGACAATCGGGTACGACTCCCGCCAAGCGGTCAATCACTGCCCCACCGGAAAGAATTGCATTCACAGCCAGGTGATCCCGATGGTGTTCAATCCAGTACTCTTGTCTGGGCATACCCATGCCGACGATCAAGATCTGGCAGCCGCTGGCGCGAATCGATTCCACAATGGCTGCATTCTCTTCGGGATCCTCTGCAGCAAAGTAACCATGGTGCCCTGTTACCTGCAGACGAGGATAAAGCAGCCGCAAATGGCTCAGAGCCTTCTCCAAATGAGTTGGGCTCCCCCCCAGCAAGTACAGAGACAATCCTTCCCGTTGGCAACGCTCCAGCAGGAGTGGCATGAGGATGGTGTAAGAGACTCGATACTCTACAGGCAGCTTCAGCTTGCCCAAGTAGCCAATCGCCTTGAGAATGCCAATACCGTCGCAATGGACAATATCCGCTGATTGCAAGAAGCGATAGAACCGGGGGCAGATCATTGAAAGATTGAACCCATGCACATTGCAGTGGGCAATCACCCGCCGCTGGTTGTAGCGACAGGCTTGCCAGATTTCTTCCACCAAAGCGGGAGCCGTCATGCAGTGCAGTTGACGCCCCAGCAAGTCCACAGCAAACACCTGCCCCAACACTTTCGTCGGAACAGAGGGCGGCAGAATTTGCAAATGAGTGGACATCATCCGGAAAACCAGCTCGACCAGAACCTACCAAGGCCAAAGCCTTTAACCCAACCTGAACTCCTAAGCACTACCCACCGTTCGGCAACAGAGCCTGTGGAGGCAGACATTGCAAGTAAGACATGAGCCATCATCGAGACCTATCTTTCTTAAGAATTTATTTATATTTGGCCGAACCGCAAAGGGGCCACCCCCCGAAAAGAGTAGATAGACACTGAGAAAATGCTTCCTGTGAGCAGATCGCGAGTAAACCTAAAGAAAATATAAAGAAAGATGCTCTTTTCTTCAGGACTGGGCAAACTCAGAGAGTATTCCGCTCTGCCTCCGAGGTCTTTTGCTGGCGTGCAGTGGCTCTGTTGCTTGAGTTGCCATCGTCCCTTGCGGTGATCTGAGCGGATTTGACACTGTGGAGTTTAACCATGAGCGTGTTGAAAACTGCACCTGCTATCACGGTTGACAGCACTGTTGTGTGTGCCGGCAATCAGGTTTCCTCCTCTCTGGAAGATGGAGCTGTCTTACTGGATTTGGATTCTGGGGTTTACTACGGCTTCAACCCTATTGGCTTTCATATTTGGACTCTCATGAAGAGCCCAATTCGAATCGGTCATCTTCTCAACTGCTTGCTAGAGGACTACGAGGTGGATCCGCAGGTGTGCGAACAGGAGGTGCTGGATCTAGCCCGATCGCTTGCTTCGGAAGGGTTAATTCAGGTTGTAACCGCAGCCTGTCCTTGATTGGGATCCCAACCGTCCATCTTTCCTTCACATCCTCTCATCGGCTTGATTATGGTTTCAGAGTTGGTTCTACAGGCAGCAAGGCCCTCTCCAGCGCTTTTACCAGAGGAGATGTTGCTCAGCTTCCATTTTCACTGCTGGATCCTGAAGCAGTTCAAGGGATCCCTATTTGTTCAGCCTGCGCCCCAGTGGCAACGGGATTCCATGACGGATTGGGATCCCCGCCCAGCCGTTCTCAGTTGGCTACAGTACAGTTCTGCCCGACAACTTTTTCTGGATCCGTCTCTGCCCCAGCAGGATATCAATCTTTGGGCCGATTTGGCAGCCCAGACCGGTCGGCCAGCAGCCATGCAGTTAAGCACCCCGTCCCTGTTTTGGCTGCCGGAGCACCGTCATCCACTGCCCTGGCAAGTGAAGCGTTGGTCGGATCGTCTGGCGGCGGCTTTCGGTTTGTTGTGCTTGATCCCAGTTTTTCTCGGAGTGATGGCGCTGATGCTCATCTCTTCTCCTGGCCCTTTCTTCTTCAAGCAATGGCGGGTTGGGCATGGGGGCAGATTATTTCGCATCATCAAGTTCCGCACCATGGTGCCGAATGCAGACAAATTCCACCATCAGGTCATGGGGAACCAAAATGGTTTGCACAAGCGCCAGGATGACCCTCGTATTACCCCAATCGGGCGCTGGATGCGCAAGTACAGCATCGATGAGTTACCCCAACTGTTCAATGTAGTGCTAGGGCAGATGAGTCTGGTGGGGCCCCGTCCCTGGGCTATTTACGACGCAATTCGGATCCCCGCCTCCTGCCGACATCGGATGCTCGCCTTGCCAGGGATCACTGGCGCATGGCAGGTTTCGGCACGTTCAACCCAACTGGATTTGGAGGTCGTCAACCGCATGGATTTGCAGTACTTAGGCCACTGGTCTTTGCTCAAAGATCTGTCCATTCTTCTACAAACATTGCCCAAGGTTGCAACTGGTTTCGGCGCGTTTTGAGGAATTTGATTATGAGTTATTTGTACATAGCCTACCCTGCCAGTTCTGAAGGGGATCCCAGTCGGGCTAAGCCTGTTGGGGCGGGAGCTTCTCTAGAACACCTGCTCTGCAATGGTATTTTCTTGCGGCAAGGGGAGATTCACATTTATCGGTGCCGGGTCTTGAGCGGAAATGGCTCCAGCAGCAGTTCTAGCGTCAAGCGTGAGAGCTTTTTGGGCACCTACTGCGCCACCTCTGAAGTCTTTCGGCCTGCTGAACCCAATTTGGCCTGGAGACAAACAGGTTGATAAATCCATGACCCGACAAAGCTCCTGCTTAGTTTCAGCTCTTACAGGTATAGAGCAGGAAAATCCGTAGTTTGTTCGATGCATGTTAAAAAGGTGAGCCCAACCATGAATGTAACCGTAATTGGCACGGGTTATGTAGGTTTGGTAACAGGCGCCTGTTTGGCTCAAATTGGCCATCAGGTGATCTGTGTGGACAATAACCGTGACAAAGTTGCGGCTCTACAAGCTGGAAAAATTCCAATTTACGAACCAGGGTTGGAGTCGATTGTCTTCCGTCACTCTTACAGACCCATAGACCCTAAAGCAGATCATGAAGCTGCCTCCACTCCTCCGGGGTTCATTCAATTCACCACTGACCTCAACCGTGGCATTGAATTCGGGGACATTATCTTCATTACGGTTGGCACTCCGGCTTTGCCCTCCGGGGATCCGAATTTGCAGTACGTGGAAGCCGTGGCCCGTGGCATTGGGCAGGGCTTAATCCGTACCCAAACGCGCTCTCGTTACCGAGTGATTGTCAATAAGTCCACGGTGCCAATTGGCTCTGGGGATTGGGTGCGCATGATGATTCTGGATGGAGCCGCCCAGGCAGCCAAAGAGGAACTATGGGTGGGCAGTTCAGTGTTGGCGGGATCCCATAGCAATCCACGGCGCTTCGATTTGCAGTCTGTGTTGCCCCACTTTGATGTGGTCAGCAATCCGGAATTTTTAAGAGAAGGCAGCGCCATTTGGGATACCTTCCATCCCGACCGCATTGTCATCGGCTCGGATAGCCCCACTGCCATAGCGATCATGCGGCAACTTTATGAACCGATCATCAACCACAGCTGGGATCCCGAGGCAACCCCCGAGGCACAACCGCCGGTACCCTTTTTGGTGACGGATTTGGCCTCTGCAGAAATGGTGAAATATGCCGCCAACGCCTTTTTGGCCACCAAGATTAGCTTCATCAACGAAGTAGCCACCATTTGTGAACGGGTGGGGGCCGATGTTACAGAGGTGGCCAGAGGAATTGGCCTTGACTCTCGCATTGGCCCTAAGTTTCTCAATGCCGGCATTGGCTGGGGGGGGAGCTGTTTCCCCAAGGACGTATCGGCCTTGGTGCGAACGGGGGCAGATTACCACTGTGCTACTCCCATCTTGGAAGCGGTGATCGAAACGAATCGTCAGCAGCGGTTACGGATAGTGGAAAAGCTCCAGCAAGAATTGAAGGTCTTGAAGGGAAAAACCATTGGCCTGTTGGGGCTCACCTTCAAACCCAATACCGACGACATGCGGGATGCCCCTTCCCTGACGGTGATCGAGCAACTGCTGAAACTAGGCGCCAAGGTCAAAGCCTACGACCCGATGATTCAATCCAATCAGGGATCCCTGGCGGGGGTGCAATTGGAGAGCGATGCCCTGAGTTTGGCCCAAGGCTGTGATGCTTTGGTTTTGGTAACGGAATGGCCAGAGTTTGCCAGTGTGGACTTTGACCGTTTGGCGGCGGGGATGCGGCGAGCCTTGATCGTGGATGGCCGTAACTTTTTCTCGCCGCAGCAGATGCGTCAGGCAGGGTTTACCTACCTTGGCATGGGGCGTTGAAGTGAAGGGAAAGAACCTTGCAACAGGTTACAGCTAAGGATTCCCAAACAATGAGCTTGAACAGTCTGAAGTGGAGAAGAGGATCCCTGACATGAAACAGCATGGTTGGCTTCTTGCCTGCGCTCTGGGTTTAAGCTGTTTTCCTGGGGTGGCCCTAGCGGTTGAACCTCCCCTCAGCCTGGATAGTCGCCTCACTTGGCAGGAGCGGGCCTATATTCTGGGGCCTGGAGATCGGGTACGGGTAACGGTTTTGAATGAGCCTAGCCTCAGTGGGGATCAGCAGGTGTTATTGGATGGCACCTTGGCTCTGCCTCTAGTCGGCACGGTACCGGTGGAGGGGCTGACGCTCCAACAAGCGGCTGGAGACTTGGAACAAAAATTTGCCTTCTATTTGAAATACCCTTCGGTCAGTGTCAGCCTTCTCGATACCCGCGGTTTTCGGATCAATGTGGTGGGGGAAGTAAACCGACCGGGGGGCTACACCGTGTCTCCCAAGCAGGGCACGACCGGTGCCTCTGAGGTGCTGGAGGTGGGGGCAACCACCTTAAGGGAAGATGTGCCTCGCTTGACCCAACTGCTCCAACTGGCGGGCGGCATCACTCAAAAAGCTGATATTCGCAACATCGAGATCCGCCGACAAACCCGGAATGGCAGCGAGCAAACGTTGCAAGTCAACCTCTGGGAGCTGCTACAGAACGGAGCAGCCAGCGAAGATCCGATCATCTACGACGGCGACACGATTCGGGTTCCGGTCGCCAGCCAGGTTAGCCCGGCTGAAATTAGCCAGCTCAGTGCCGCCAATTTTGCCCCAGACACAATCACCATCAATGTCGTCGGTGAAGTCACTCGTCCTGGAGCAGTCAGCCTCAGCCCGAATGCCTCCTTGAATGTGGCCATTTTGGCTGCCGGAGGATTGACCCCCAAAGCCCAACAGACCGTGGAACTGATTCGGCTCAATCCAGATGGCAGTGTGGAAGCACGGCAGATTGGGGTCGATTTTGCTCAGGGCATTAGCGAGGAAAGCAACCCTCCCCTACGCAATTCGGATGTGATCGTGGTTCGCCCCTCTGGTGCCGCCCAGATGTCCGACAGCTTGGACATTGCCCTCAACCCGATCAATATTCTTTTGCGACCACTCACCAGTATTGGTAACCTTTGGCGGGTGATCGACTTGCTAACGCGCTAGTGAGTCGCTAGTGAGTTTAGAGTAGGTGTTTTGTTCCTTTATTCTAAGTGGGATCCTCCACTGACGGTCTGTCTATGCGTTTCTTGGTTACAGGCGGTGCCGGCTATATCGGTAGCCACACCTGCAAAGCCTTGGCTGCCTCCGGCCATACCCCGATCACCTTCGACAATTTGGTGTATGGGCACCCCTGGGCTGTTCGCTGGGGGCCTTTGGAAAAGGGCGATATTGCTGACCGGGAGCGACTGGATCAGGTGATCAATCAGTATCAACCGGAAGGGGTGATCCACTTTGCCGCCTATGCCTACGTGGGAGAGTCGGTCAAAGATCCAGCCAAGTACTATCGCAATAATGTGGGGGGATCCCTCAGTTTGCTAGAGGCGATGCGGGATCACGGCATCCCTTACATTGTTTTCTCCAGCACCTGTGCCTCTTACGGTATACCCGAACAGATCCCAATCCCAGAAAGCCATCCCCAACGCCCCATCAACCCCTACGGCCAGAGCAAGCTGATGGTGGAACAAATGCTGCGGGATTTTCGCCTTGCTTACGGGATCCAATCGATTAGCCTACGCTATTTCAACGCAGCAGGGGCGGATCCCGATGGGGAAATTGGAGAGGCCCACGACCCGGAAACCCATCTGATCCCCTTGGTATTGGATGCAGCCAGTGGGCAGCGGCCCCACATCACCATTTTTGGGGATGACTACGACACCCCAGACGGCACTTGTATTCGGGATTATATTCACGTCAGTGACTTGGCCCAAGCCCATGTCCTCGCTGTAGAAGCCTTGACCACCCATCAGCCTGTGCAACCCGCCTACAACCTGGGGAATGGGCAAGGCTTTTCGGTCAAAGACGTGATTGCCACCGCCGAAGCCGTCACCCAAAAAAGGATCCCGGTTCAAATTGGGGCACGTCGTCCAGGGGATCCCCCGCGCTTAGTAGGCGATGCCAGCGCCATCATGCAGGATCTAGGCTGGAAACCCGCCTATGCCGACTTAACCCAGATCATTGAAACCGCCTGGCGTTGGCATCAGCAGCAGCCCTATTCCACCCAGTGAGCCGCCATGTATTCCGCCAGATCCACCACCCGCTGAGAGTAGCCCCACTCGTTGTCGTACCAGGCCATCACCTTAACCAAATCGCCACCCAGCACATTGGTCATTTCCGCATCCACAATGGCCGAGCAGTCATGGCCGCGATAGTCAATCGACACCAACGGAATATCGGAATAGGCGAGGATCCCTTTCATGGTGGTTAAAGAGGCTTCCTTAAGGGCATCATTCACCTCTTCAGCAATGACGCTCTTCTCGGTTTGCACGACCAAATCCACCAAAGAAACATTGGGGGTGGGAACTCGTACCGCAACCCCGCTCAGTTTGCCCTTCAGTTCGGGAATCACCAGCGCCACGGCCTTAGCTGCCCCCGTGGTGGTGGGCACCATGCTTAAAGCAGCCGCCCGTGCCCGTCGCAGATCCCGGTGTCCACCGTCCAAAATGCGCTGATCGCCGGTGTAACTGTGGGTGGTGGTCATGGTGGCCCGGACGATGCCAAATTTTTCCAGCAGGACCTTGATGATCGGGGTCAAGCAATTGGTGGTGCAGCTGGCATTGCTGACGATGTTGTGCCGCACGGGATCATAAGTAGCTTGGTTTACCCCGTACACAAAAGTAGGAATGTCGCTGCCTTTGGCTGGAGCCGTAATCATCACCTTTTTGGCCCCGGCTTCGATATGCTTGGAGGCACCCTCATAGTTGACGAAGACCCCCGTAGCCTCGATCACCAAATCTACATTCCAATCTTTCCAGGGCAAGTTACTGGGGTTGCGATCGGAAACGGTGTTGATGTGTTTGCCATTCACCACCAACCCCCGCTCAGTGGGCTCAACTTCCGCCCCTTGCAGCGGCCCCAGGATGGAATCGTATTTGAGCAGGTGGGCAGCAGTGCGAGCATCCGAAGTGTCATTGATGGCCACGATGTCCAGATTGGACTGAGCGCGACCTAACCAACAGCGCAAGAAGTTGCGACCGATGCGACCAAATCCGTTGATTGCTACCCTGACCACTGCTCCTGACCTCGCTGCTTGAAATTCTTTAGGGGCTGCTGCTTAGCACATGATATCGCAAGCCCTGAATATTCTGAAGATAAAATTTGGGATCCCTGGGTTAAATCGCTAGGAACAGGGGAGGCTAAACCACTGTCTGGGAAGAGATCCGCAGCCCTTCAAGAAGGATATCGCTGATGGAGCAGAGCCATGGCCGAGGCGACATTTTCCACTCCCCGCTGTTCCAATAGATCCGTAAACATACTGTCTATCCAGTACAAGCGTTCGCT
Organism: Thermostichus vulcanus str. 'Rupite'; assembly: GCF_022848905.1. Lineage (NCBI taxonomy): Bacteria > Bacillati > Cyanobacteriota > Cyanophyceae > Thermostichales > Thermostichaceae > Thermostichus > Thermostichus vulcanus. Next base: position 28,217 of record NZ_JAFIRA010000001.1, on the reverse strand, counting down.
AATGATGCTGCTCCAGGCGCGGTACAGTTTCACCTGGACTTCCAAGGGCAACAGGATTAACCCTTCTGTGGAGAGGCGGAGGGTTTGCACTTCCATTAGGCTCACAGCGGTAAAGGAGCGCCGTCGCCCCGTCAGGAGGGAAAGCTCCCCAAACACCCGCCCGGCATGCAAAGTGGCCAGCAAATAGTCCCCTGGGTGCCGCACGTATTGCCGCCGCAGCTCCACTACCCCACTGAGAATCACATACAGATCGCTGCTGGGATCCCCTTCCTGAAAAATCACGTGGCCCGGTTGAAAGCGACTGGGCAACAGCGCTGTAGTCAGGGCTTGCCACTCGGCATCCTCTAGCGATTGAAACAGTAGGTGCTCACGAACACGCTCGAAGGGGAAATGGCGGGTGCTACTCATGGGTGCTTGGGGCCGAATCTGTCTCATCCTACCGTTGCAGGGAGGAGAAGAGATGAGCTGGGTTCCTGAGGATTGGGGAGATGTCTAGTCCTGTCCGTAAACCGCCCGCAAGCTTTCTAGCACTGCACCCGTCAGCTCAAAAAAACGCGGTGAGCGCCAGGTTTCGAACCCCCGTGGTTGGGGCAAGTCCACCGGGATCACCTTGGCAATTTGGCCGGGATTGGGGGTCATCACCACCACCCTTGTGGAGAGAAACACGGCCTCTTGAATGGAGTGGGTCACGAAGAAAACGGTCTTTTGCGTGCTTTCCCAAAGGCGGAGCAATTCCAGGTTCATTTTCTCGCGGGTGATTTCATCCAAGGCCCCAAAAGGTTCGTCCATAAACAGCAGCTCCGGATCAAAGGCCAGAGCACGGGCAATCGACACCCGCTGTTGCATCCCTCCCGACAGTTGCCAAGGATAGTTGTGTAAGAAATTCTCTAGCCCCACCCGTTTCAGCATCGCCTTAGCCCGTTCTTGTCGCTCCCCTTGAGACAGATGCATCACCTGCAAAGGCAACATCACATTTTGCAGGGCTGTCCGCCATTCCAGTAGGGTGGGAGCCTGGAAAATATAGCCGTAAAGGCGATCCTGCCGCGCCTGTTGTGGGGTTCGTCCAGCAATAGAAAGGGATCCCTCGCTGGGCTGCTCCAGATCCGCCAGAATGCGCAGCAACGTGGTTTTGCCACAGCCAGAGGGGCCGATCAAGGCGATAAATTCCCCCTGTTGCACCTCCAGATTGACATCCCGCAGCGCCACTACCTCTCCGGTTGGGCTGGGGTAGCGTTTGCCCACACCTCGTAGGCTGACTAAGGATCCCACTTCGCGGGGGTGCAGGTCGGTGGAAAGGAGAGAAGGATTCATGGAACAAAACAGGGCGGAAAAGTTATCCACCATTACAGCCCTTTCGCGGGTTTGCCACAACAGGGCTTTTGGCCCTGATACCTCAAAGGACTCTGTCCTGCCGACCCGTTCGTGCTCCCCACGGCGCGTAGCGCGAAAGGAAAGTGAGATTTCGACTTAATCCTTGTGGGAGATGCCTAGAGAAAGGGCTGTAGAGACGCCAGCAGAACGATTGACCAGCCTGAGAGCAGCTCTCATGAGCTCTCATTCTTCTAGCACGTAAGAGATGGCGTTTTTGTTGACGCAAATAAACTCCGCATGGGCAACCCGGCGACCATTGACAAACATTTCTGAATCCGTCACGGCCACAAAGGTTCGTTCATCGTTGAGCAAGCTAGAAACCCGCCGCTCGAACTCGGTGCCTTCCAAAAACACTTCCCCGCGAATATCTGTGCCATCGAGGGTGCGAATACGGATGCGTCGCCGCTCTTCTCCCACCGCTTGAGCTGTTTCGTAAGCCCCCCGCCGGGCGGCCTTTTTCGTGGAGCGACCCGAGGTGCTCATGGCATCGCGCAAATCGTCGAATGGCTCGCCGTTCATCTGCTAACCTCAACTCGGATCGATAGCTGGATAATCGCTGAAAGGGGCAGATGGCGCACCACCCACCGAGTTAAGATTAACACACCCACCCATCCCCAGCCCCTGAGCATGGACAAAGCTGAAGACGGTTTTAGGGTTTGATCAAATCGCCATACAAATCTAGACGACGATCCCGGAAAAACTGCCACAGCTCCCGCACTTGCCGCACCTGATCCAAATCCAAATCCGCTACCACCAGTTGGTCTTGATCCCGGGATCCCTTGACCAGAAATTGGCTGACGGATCGCTCCACCCCATCCGCTGGCACAGACAGTTGAATCAACCCTGCTTTGACCGGTTGTGGCATGGATTCAACCTAATCCTGCTGATGAGAGAATTGGTAGGCTCCTACAAAAGCCAGGATCACCGCCAACACCGCCAGCACCACAACGGTGTACCAAGGGAACTGCGAAAGAGGCTGATAGGCCGCTGCCCGCATCCCCACACTGGCATAGGAGAGAGGCAAGCAATACACCAACACCTGCATAAAACTGGGCAATTGGCTGGGATCAAAAAAGGTCGCCCCCAAAAAGGACATCGGGGTAATCAAGAAATTGGTGAGCACCCCCACACTCTCCAAGCTCGGTACCTTCAACCCAGCAATCACCCCAATTCCGGCAAAGACGGCACAGTTTAAAAGCAAAATCAGGAGCGCCAACGGATTCAGCAACCCCCAAGCTCCTGTACCCAGCACCCCAATGACCAAGACCCCCAAAGCGGTAATCAGGCCCCGGGCAATACCCGCCATCACTTTACCAAGGTGCAGCGAGAGGGGGTGTACCGGCAATAGCAACAATTCCTCAAAGCTCTTGGTGAAAAGACGCGCCCCACAAATGGAGAAGGTCGTGCCCGCAAAGCTAATGGTCATGGCTGACAAAGCCACCATTCCCGGCAAGATAAAGCGCAGATAAGAACCCGCCCCACTGGATCCCGCTACCGAGGCTAACCCGCCCGCTCCCAGGGATCCCCCTAAACCGACACCGAAAGCGAGGATGTAAATCAAAGGTGCCACCAGGCCAGAGGCCAATACCTGCCAAACTCGCCCGCGCAGATCCAGCCAATCCCGCCAAAAGACCGTCAAACTATCCGCCCAAATTTGCTGATAGCTCCAGGGCAGGACTACCGTACTCTTCACAACAGAGGCTCCCGAAACAGTGGCTAATGGATCCACACAACAAAGCAACTGTTAAGAATTATCACACAGGCTTGACTGAGGGTGGCTAAGGCAACGGTTTTTCCTTGTCACTGACGAGTTATTGATCGAACCTTACCGATCAAACCGACTGGGATCCTGCTCCTCCACCAGCAAAGGCACCCGTTCGGCGACTTCTAGGCCAAAGCCATGCAACCCACTGATATGACGCGGGGTATTGGTGATCAGGCGCATTTTGCGTACCCCCACCTCCCGTAGGATCTGCGCCCCGATGCCGTAATCCCGTAAATCTATAGGTGGAGGCGACAAAGACTCTTTCCCACCAGCGCGTTCCCCCGTAGCGGCCCACAGGGTAACGGATCCCGTTAATCCCAGGTCTTGCAGGGCATAGGTTTTGATCTGCTGAATGGGGGTGATCCCCTGCACTTGCTGACGCAGGTAAACCAGTACCCCTTTGCCTTGGTGATCGATCATCTTCAGCGCTGCCGTCAACTGGCGACGACAATCACACCGCAGGGATCCCAGTGCATCCCCCAGCGGGCATTCCACATGCACCCGTACCAACACAGGCTCGGCGGCAAACTGGGCTGGATCCCCTTTGATAAGGGCCAAATGTTCCACCTGATTCAGGGTGTCCCAGTAGCCAATCACCTGAAACCGCCCGAATTCTGTAGGCAGAGTAGCCGTAGCCTCCCGATACACCAACTGCTCAGTCTGCAGACGATACTCAATCAGATGGGCAATGGTGATGATCTTCAGATTGTGCTGGCGGGCGTAGTTGATCAACTGGGGCAGTCGCGCCATCGATCCATCTGGGTTTTGAATTTCACAGATCACCCCTGCCGGATACAACCCCGCCAAAATCGACAGATCCACCGCAGCTTCGGTATGCCCGGCCCGTTTTAGGACCCCTCCTTCCCGAGCCCGCAAAGGAAAGACATGTCCCGGTCGGCGTAGGTCTTGCGGTCGGGTATTGGGGTTAATGGCTGCTTGGATGGTGCGTGAGCGGTCGGTAGCAGAAATACCTGTGGATACCCCAGCCTCTGGCCCAGCATCAATGCTGACGGTAAAAGCAGTTTGGTTGCTGTCGGTGTTTTGCCCCACCATCAGAGGGATATTCAGCTCATCCAGCCGGGATCCCTGCATGGCAAGACAAATTAACCCCCGCGCATGGGTGGCCATGAAGTTGATCACCTGAGGAGTGGCAAACTGGGCCGCACAGATCAGATCCCCTTCGTTTTCCCGATTTTCGTCATCGACCACAATGATCATCCGACCAGACTTGAGGTCTTCAAGGGCTTCAGGAATCGAGTGGAAGATCAGGTCAGGTTCTACTTGGGGAATAGCACTCATGCAAAAAACGAGGGATTGGCCCCACCAGCCTCAGGCAATGGATCCATGCTAGAGCAAAGCGGAGGGTCGATCAGGACAGAAAGCCAAGGCTCCCAAACTGTAGAACAAAATCAAGAGAAGCCTGGTTCCTTTTGATGCCAGTAATGCGGGGTCAGCCTATCTTACTGACTAACTGACCCACCCTGCAAAAACGAGGAGAACCCACTTCGGGCAACAACTGAGAGAACCGTCGGTGAGTGGCCCCCAGGAATCCCCTGGGCATCCACCTTTCCATATTCCAGGATGGACTCATCCATCAGGAAACATCAGGAACTGCATAAATGCCTTGGGAAGCTAGGCATCAAAGGGATTAGGAGAGGGATCCCGTCGTCTCCCCTACCTTTTGCGCCCGTTCTGCCCAGGGGCCTTCATAGTACTCTGCCACCCGCTCCTGAGGAGGTGGAGTGAGCAGACTAACGCCGATCAGGACGACGCTACCCACCAGCACCGCTGGGATCACCGGTAGCCAACCCCACCTCCACTCCTGGGGCAACACCCCGGCCAGCCAGCCCAAAGTCAAGGCGCTCGATACGACCCCGCCAGCCACTGCCCCTGCCCGAGTGGCGCGCTTCCAATACAAACCGGCGATCAAAACCGGGAATAACATGGCACTCCCCTGAAAGCTCCAGGTGGCAATTTCTACGATGACTCCTGGGGGATTGAGGGCAATGGCAAAGGACACCAAAGCAATCAGCAGCACAACGATCCGACCCAAGCGGGCTTCTTGGGTGGGTGATAGGTGTCGATTGAAGTAGGTCAAGACCCAATCTCGGGTCACCAATGAACTGGTGGTGAGCAATTGTGAGTCGGCGGTGGACATCAAGGCTGCTAAGGCTGCCGCGATCACCAAAGCAGCCAAACCCGATGGTAAGGTTTGTAACATCAAGGGCATAATTTGATCGGCGGATTCTAAGTTGGGAAATGCCAATCGCCCCCACACTCCAATCAAGGTGGCCGGAAAGAAAATCACCAGGATCAACAGTGGCCATACCACCATCATGGTTTTGAAGACCTGGGCATTTTTGGCCATATAGAAGCGTTGAAAAATTTGCGGGAACAGGGGAGTAGCCATGAAGAGCATCAATTGATAACCAATTAACCGCTGCCAACTCCAGCGTTCAGTTGGCCCCGGCAGACTCAGCCAGGGATCCAACTGTGCACCCGCATCTCCACCCAGGGATCCAGCAATGGCCACAAAAGCCACCAACATACCCCCAATCAAAATCACCCCCTGCAGCGTGTCCGTCCACACCACCGCCTGGGATCCACCCAGGAGCACATAGGCCAAAATCACCACCGCCACAAGGACGGCCAAGGGCCAGTAGGGCAATCCATCTCCCAACACGACCGATAGGGTGCGGGCACCCCCAATGATCTGAATGCTGATGTAGGGGGCTGTAAAGAGCAAAGCACTGATGGAATAGAGGGCAGCCAGCAGGGGGCTATTGAAGCGATGGCCAAAAAACTCAGATGGGGTGATGAACTGAAAATGTTTGGCTGCTAGCCAGAGCCGGTAACCGAGGACAAAAAACAGTACAGAAATGAAAGCAGTGGTTACTCCAACCCCCAAAAAAATACCCAGCCCGTGGGTGTAGCCATCCGCCGGGACACCGATAAAGGTAAAAGCACTGAGGAGAGTTGCCAACATCGTCAGGGTGAGCAGCAGGGATCCCAAGCCGCGCCCCGCCAAGAAATAGCTGACCGGATCCTGCCCAGCGTGGCGGTAACTCCAAAAGCCAATACCCGCCAGCAGCAGCAGGTAAGCCCCAACGATTCCAAAGCTCAAAACGGTATCAATCATCTCGCATCCTTGGCCAACACATCTGGACAACGTAAAGATTCAGGGGCACCAACAACAGGATGATCAGCCCCGCCCCCAGGTACCAAGCCGGGATGCCGAAAATCTGCGGCTCTGAGGAGCGAATGCCTACGAACGTCAGTAGCCACAGCAACGGATAGAGCCACAAGGCCCAAGCTTGCCGCACTTGCCCAAACCCTGAGGGGGTTGCCCTGTTTCCACCACCCGATGAAGAGGGATCCGATCCAGACATGGCTCTGCCTCCTAAGTTATGGTGAGTTTCACTATAACAGGTTATGGTGATTTTTACCAAAAACTAGAAGCACTGGGCAAGGAAAGCCGCAGGGGGATCTGTTTGCCTCTTCTGCCAGTGATGGAGAAAGTCATGGGCTGTCCTGGGAATCCGATCGCCAAGACAGCCTAGGCAGGCTCCGCCAACGGGAAGGCGTGTTGGCTCCCACAAAGGTTGTGTTCAATCCCTGCTCAGGGACTCAGAAAAAAGGGCAGTCGATGGATTGGCCGATGCGGCTGTTGCAGGGGTGCCTGGATTTTCCGATTCTCGACAACCTAACCTGCCAAAATCGCCTGGGCTGCCAAGTGCCCGGAGAGGGTCGCCCCTTCCATGCTGTCGATGTAGTCTTGGGCGGTGTAGCTACCAGCCAAAAAGAAATTGGGTACCGGTGTTTTTTGCTGCGGACGGTAGGGATCCATACCAGGGGCTTCCCGATACAACGATTGGGCCAATTTGACGACGCTGTACCAGGTCATGTTCAGTTGCCGCGACGACGGGAAAAGGGCGTGGACTTGATGCAACACATGCTGAGCAATTTTCTCATTGGACATAGGAATAAACGCATCCCCTGGCGTCAGCACACATTGCAACAGGGATCCCTGACCAGGTTTGTAATAGTCGGCAGGGCTACTGAGAGCCAAGTCAGCAAAACAAGAAAAATCCGCGTCGGCGGTGTAGAGCAGGTTGTCGATGCCCACCGCTTGCGGGTGATCCACAGCTCGTTTCACCTTGCCCTGCGGGTTCAGCTCCGTCACCCAGCCATCAAAGCGCAACTGCACCGTTGCCACGGGTACCGATTCCAGCTTGTAGAGGTTGTCGAACTGAGACCATTGCCGCCATACCGCCGGGATAAGCCGTTTTGCCCCCTCCACCGCCGCCGCACAGACATAAACATCCGCCTCGACTCGCTCCCCATCCGCCAGCAGCAAGCCCGTCACCTTGTAGGGATCCGTTGCTTCCACCTGGATTTGGCTTACCCCCCGACGGGTGTGAATTTGGCCCCCATGGGCTTGGATATATCTGACAATCGGCTGAGTGAGATAGGTATCGGGGGATCCCTTGAGCAGATTCAACTTCGAGGCTTCTGTGTTGCTGGCAAACATCTGGAAAATCGTCAGCATACAGCGGGCAGAAATGTTCTCGGTATCGATGAAGCCCAGCGCGTAGGCAATCGGGTTCCACATCCGTTTCAGGCTGCCCTCGGATCCCCCATGCCCCCGAAACCAATCGGCAAAACTAATCCGATCCAAGGCCCGGATTTGCTTCATCGCCCCTTCGTAGTCCAGCAAGCCACGAATCAAAGGGCTGGTGCCCAGAGCCAGAGCATTGCGTAGCTTGTCCACCCAAGATAGTTGTCCGGTCGTAAAAAAGGCTTTGAGACCGTTAAAAGGCGCTCCCAAAGGAAAGCGAAAATCGAGGGTTTCGACGGCTCCACCCCGGTTGATAAAGGTGTGCATATGCTCCTTCGGCAGGAGATTCTCAAAGGCGCCCACCTTTTTCATCAGGGCAAACAGGTTGCTGTAGTTGAAAAAGAAGACGTGGAGGCCCATCTCAATGTGGTTGCCATCCGCATCCTGCCAGGATCCCACCTTGCCACCCACGAAGGGACGCGATTCGTAGAGCTGTACCTCATGTCCAGCTTCCACCAAATCCACTGCCGTCACCAAGCCGGCCAACCCTGCCCCAATAATTGCCACCCGCATCGCTCTACCCTCGCATCCGTGCTGCCTGGGATCCCGATCTGGAACTCCAAAACGCCGTCCAGACCATTGCAAAGAAAAATAAACTTCTCTCATTCTGGAACAAAATGCGCTGGGGATCCCGAAATCAGGTGCAGAGTAGAGTCACCTTAGGAACCCAGGCAACGGTCGGAGGAATGAACCCTGACCGAGCAGCCCAGGCGGAGAGTAGGCACCACTTGTGCGCTAAGCTGCAAAAATCCACCTTCCCAACTGCTGTGGTATGAGTCAGTCCAAGGGTTTCAGCAAATCCAAGCCCACAAAGACCCCCCCCAACCCCAATGCTGTCAAACGCAAACAAGCGGCCAAACGCTACGACGAGCTGCAATCGAAGGGGATGCCAGAGTTCAACATTTTTGCCCGTTCCGGCAAAGCAACACCTGGGAAACCCAATCCTTGGTTGCCGGTGGGATCCCTGGCGGTAGGGCGTTCTAGCGCGATTCATCAGGCGATTTTCCAGAACGAAGAGGAACTCAAAAAAGCCGCCCTGCGGTTGTTCCCCCGCCTGAGCAAGGTCAAAGATGACCTCGAGTTCGGGTTTCGTCTCAAGGACAAAGACTATCAGGATGAACCCATTCAACTGGCAATCCGCCCCAAGCCTTCGCCGATTCAGGTTTGGATGGAAAAGATTCGGGGCTGGTTGGGTCTATCCGCCAAAGGGGTTTCAAAAAAGGCTTGAAAAAACCCATCAAACGGTTGTAAAAGCCTTGGGTAACCAGTCCAAGATTAAGGGATTGATCACCTCTGGGCGCTCATCGTGGGGACAATGGCCGGTGTCGGGGATGGGCAAAAATTGGTAGTCGATCCCGTTGACATAGTTTTGAAAGCCACGGCCCCTTTGAATCGGTGTCCAAGGATCCGCTTCTCCCCAGAGTACCAACAGCGGACATCGCACTTGCGGCAACAGATCTTCAGGGGACGGGCCAGGCGGAGCGGTAAGAATGGAGGCAAACACCTGCTGAGCACCCACATCGCAAGAGGGGACGTAGAGAATCTCCACCAGCTCATCGGTAATGGCAGCGGGGTTGCGGTACACCTGTTTCAGGGTTTCGCGGATGCGCTGGCGCTGGCGCACCCGATCAAATAGAAACCGGCCAGTAATCGGGGAAGCCACCAGAGCTGTGAAGGCACCCATGACAAACCGGAAGACAGGGTTCAGTTCGTGGGAACGGTGGTTCAGTCCCCCGGCACAGTTGAGCAATACAGCCCCTGCCGTTAGTTCGGGGTGTTGGGCGGCCATGATCAGACTAAGCAGGGCGCCGATGGAATTGCCAATAAACACCGTGGGCTGCTGAATGTGCTGCTGCCAAAAATCCACCAGCAACTCCACCCACAGATCCAAGCTGTAGGGCAGAGCCGGTTTTGCAGAGCCGCCAAACCCAAGCAAATCCAGAGCATAAACTCGATATCCTGCCGCAGCTAGGACGGGGATATTGTGCCGCCAATGGCCAATCGAAGCCCCAAACCCATGCACCAACACCAACGGGGATCCCGAACCCTGTACCGCATAGCGAATGGGATGTCCGCGCCAGTTCCAGATTTGGGGAGCAAAAGGCGCGATGGCATCAGCCGCCAAACCGGCAGGAGAAGCAGTCAACACAGTGAGAAAGATGTAGAAATATTGCAGGGTTACCAATATCCATCTTACTTCTTCTCTCAAATGCTCTTGTTGTCGCGCCTCTGCCGCCCCTCGCTTGCGGTTGCTTTGTGGATCAGTTGCCTCAGTTTGGGTTGTTTCCCCTCGATTGCCTCGGCAGAATCCGTATCCGCTTGTCCAGACAGCGTTGGTTCTCTAGTCCTGTCGATCCGGCCCGAGAGCATTAACGGGGATCCCCTTGATTTGACAGAATTTCCGCAGGGTTTACAGGCGGTGATCCTGACCAATCGCACCACCGCGCAACAATCGGTGGAAATGTCGCGGCGCATGGATCTGGAGTTTGGTCAGTACGAAGGGTTCCGCCAGGTGATCTTGATCGATGGCACGGGGATGGCGGCCTTTCGAGACCTGGTGTTGCGGATTCTGCGGCGGGACTACCCGGTTTCTCAGACGGGATCCCCCTATTTGGCGGTGGATTTTTCTGGAGAATCCGTGACCCCCCTTAAGGATCTAGTCCGGCAAATGCTGCCCAGTACGGATCCCCGACGGCAGGCGGTGCTGTTTTTGGCGGATGGTCGAGGGGACTTGATCGGTGCTTATGACCTGCAAGAACCCAGCCTCCTGGCCCAGCAATGTTTGCGGCAGCAGGTACGGCAACGGCAAATTCGCTAACCCAAGCCGTTTATGTTGTCAGCCCTGGAAGATTAGTGGATTTTGGAATAAGGGATCCCTGGGGGGCTGGTCACTGAGGATCCCGATGCTTCTGTGATGATGAGTGACCCAACATAACAAGGCACTGCACCTGAGCCTGTGCTAGATTTTTGCCGGTGGTGAGGGATCCCTGGGGGCAGGTGATTTAAGTCGTTAGACCGCAACTTCCTATCCATATTTGGTCTCAGACAAAACTAATTCTTGTTTTTTGATTGCTTGAAGAATTTACAGTACATGCTCCCATGAACTAAATATCTCCATGAGCGAAAATACAAAGAACCAGCTTCTTGAGATACTTAAAAACCTTGAACATCGCACAAGCAGGAGATGCATTGATCAAGTTAGGAGTATATCTTTCAGAATCCCTGAGAACTGTCATTGATAAATCGAAAGAGCTGTAAAAACGGGAATCCGATCAGAATCTTTCAAAAGTATTCGAGCAATGGAAAGCAAAGGGTGATCCGGATCTGGCTGTTTTTGGAAGTAATTTAGGTAAAAAGAAAAAAAGCTAATTAGTTGAAGCATTACTATGGTGGCATTATGTAAGTCAAATAATGACTAATGATGCGCCCTTATGATTACAATCGCTGCTAAAAAAGTTGCAATAAAATTGGTCAATCATTAGTGGCTTACAATATTTTGAGTTTATGTGAGGCAGTTTGCCTAAGCGGCTTGAAGCAGTACAAACGATGGAACTGGATAATTCAGCTTGTTTGCCACTAAACTTAAAGCATAAGTCTTTGAAGCATGGAAATCTATATGACTTTGTCTGAAGTTCTACCATCTGTTCGCCAACTCTCCATCATCGAGAAGCTGAAGCTGATTCGGATTTTGGCAGAGGAGCTAGAAGCAGCAGGGGATATCTCGCCCTTAGAACCCTTCAAAACCTATGATTTACCGACCCCATACAACAGCTTTGGGGCTGGCGCTACGTTAATGCAAGCTTTAGAGTCAGCGGATCAGGCTTAATTGTCATGCGTTTCCGCTATTCGACTACCGATCCCTCCCAAAACGAGTTCGACAGTCTTCCACGGGTACCACTCATTCTTCGTCGCGAGGGGCGTACAATTGAAGCCTTTGGTTTGGTTGACAGCGGCGCAACTGTCAACGTTATGCCCTATGAAATGGGTCTACAGCTTGGGGCCACCTGGGACGACAGTAGAGCCATCATTCAACTGGCAGGAAATTTGGGCAGCCAACCAGCTGCACCATTCTCTGCGATGGTTCAGGTTGGAGATATCGCTCCAGTTCAACTGGCCTTTGCCTGGACTAAAAGCCCGAATGCGCCGCTGATTCTGGGACAAACCAATTTTTTTATGGAATTTGACGTATGTTTCTACCGTTCCAAAATGGAGTTCGAGGTTAAACCCAAGTCGCCGTAAACGGTCTAACACCTCAGCGCAGCGGACGGTCTAAAAGCGGACGGTCTAAAAGCTCTGGTTACAGCCCTTTAATGCTCCGCATCCCTAAAGTGAACGTGGGTTTGCTACAACAACAGTTGTGTCCTTTGTGTCCTTACCCTATTTTGAAAGCGCTGGAGTGCTCCGCACCGCTGTCGCGAAGGGGATTCCCCCGTGCTAGGTGACTAACGGTCGCGCTAGCGTGCCCTTGGCGTAAAGGGCTGTAAGCCGCATAGGTTGTCTACCGCCGCTGGCTTTCATCGTTATCCAACACTAGGGATCCTCAGCTCTCGCTGCTAAGTGAGGTTGAGTGAGGTGTTGAGGGCACCGGATCGGAACGCTGAGGCAAAGGGTGAACCTGTGGGCTAAGTTGGAGCTAGATAAGCCTTGCTGCTGCACCGGTAACGGCTACACTTTACTGCTTTCCCGCACGAGTTGACCTATGGGATCCCGCACCAAGTTTTTCGGCACAGTCTTGGCGATGCTGGCGGTGAACAGCATTTATATGCAGCTCCAGCAGCTTTCTACGACGTTGCAACTGGATCCCGTCCCTTCTGAGCAGTCTGCTCCAGAGCCCCAAAGTACCTCTGAACGGTTCGGTCCTCTGCGGCGCATTGCCCAAGTTTTGCAGGTGCTGCGGTTTGCCGACGCCGGTTTTGTCGGGATCCGATCGCAAGAATCCCCCTCCCCCCTAGAGCCCTGAGCCCCAAGTGTCAGCCTGAGAGGGAATGTGACGCTTTGCAAAGGGAATCAAAGCTCGTACCATGGAGGAGCAGATCCCACTGTTCCTCTGTTTACGCAACCCGGATATTCATCATGATCAAGCCGTCAGCGACCTCTGGGCAAAAGCCGATTGTGGTTGCCCCTTCCATTCTTTCGGCAGACTTTAGCCGTCTGGGGGACGAGGTGCGGGCCGTGGATGAGGCAGGGGCGGACTGGATCCATGTGGATGTTATGGATGGCCGCTTTGTGCCGAATATCACCATTGGTCCTTTGGTGGTGGAAGCGCTGCGCCCGGTGACGACCAAGCCCCTGGATGTGCATCTGATGATCGTGCAACCGGAGAACTATGTGGCGGATTTTGCCAAGGCCGGGGCCGATATCATCTCTGTTCATGCGGAGTCGAGCTCGACCATCCACTTGCACCGTACCCTGAGCCAGATTAAGGATTTGGGCAAGCAGGCGGGCGTGGTGCTTAATCCCGCCAGTTCTTTGGATTTGATCCAGTACGTGTTGGATCTGGTGGACTTGGTGCTGATTATGAGCGTCAACCCCGGGTTTGGCGGTCAAAGTTTCATTCCGGCGGTAGTGCCCAAGATTCGCCAGTTACGGGCCCTGTGCGATGAGCGCGGGTTGGATCCCTGGATTGAGGTGGATGGGGGTCTGAAGGGAAGTAATGCCTGGCAGGTGATTGAAGCGGGGGCCAATGCAATTGTGGCAGGTTCAGCCGTGTTTAAGGCCAAGGATTACGGAGAAGCGATTCGCGGCATCCGCAACAGTCGTCGTCCCGAATTGGTAACTGTCTGAAGTTAGCGCACCAGAAGGGATCCCTCGCCGAGGGCTGTTGCCCCGTTGACTTCCGTTTGATCAGAGTCCATTTGGGCGGAATCCGTCCTATTCAAGCAATGGGGAGGCAGATCGTTCAGGGGTGGGGTGATCGGCTGCGGCGAAGTGGGCGTTAAAAAGGTCTGACAAAAGGGCACACGGTTGCGCTGAATATCGGCAATATAGGCAGAGGGAATGGTGCCCAAGTAGGCCCCCAACACCTGCTGATTCGGATCCTCCGGCAATACTTGGTAATACAACATCAAGCGATTATCGGGGAACCAGGCACGGACGAGCTTCTGCAGTTCCTTCAAATTAAAGCCCGGCTCCTCTGGGTTTTGAATCAGGTGCATCCCCACCAGCCGCCCGCCGACAAAATAGGCTTGTACAAAAAAGCCTCGCGCATAGATGGGGGTCTCCAAGGGATCCCGTAGCAGAGAGGCATCCGCCAGGTAAAGGGCTTCCCCACCGGGGCGCAGCTGCCAACGGGTCCAGCGGGGATCCTCGCGGTCGCTGGAGATCGTTTCCCAGTTATTGGCGCGGGCATAATTCAAGAAGCGCTCCTCCACCATCCCCAGATAGAGCATTTCTAGCGGTTGCAACGGCAATCGAGCCCGGGTTTGCAAGAGGGGTAAGGCTCGCAATTCTCCCTGTTTGAGAACCAGGGCTTCTGCAAAAGCAGGGCGACAATCCCACAGCAGCAGAGCCCCCAGGATCCCTAGCCAGGTAGCTCCACAGAGACTTTTCAGCAGTAGCCTGCTCAGCCTCAGGCGTGGCCAATAATCGATACAGCGAGGCAAAGTAGGTGCGTAGGATGAGATCACCGGCGAACTGGAAAAGAACGAGGCTGGAGATGCTCTATTCTACCCACAGAGGCAAAACCCATAGTGGAATTTCATCAGCTTCTCAATATGAACGTATTTGCAGTATCCAAGAGTACCAAAACGGGGTTGCTCTTGGGGAAGGGATCCCGGCTCTTCCTACTCAACCGGGTTTAATTGTCATCGGCGGCCCCACGGCAACCGGGAAATCTCGCCAGGCGCTGCTGCTGGCCCAACGGCTGGGATCCCCGTTGTTGAATGCCGATTCCCGTCAGGTCTACCGTGAATTCGATATTGGTACTGCCAAACCCACCCTGGCAGAGCAGGCCTGCTGGCCCCACGAGTTGATCGATCTGGCGGATCCCAGGGAGACCTTCACCGTCGCGGAGTTTCAACAAGCGGCCCAAGTTCGCATCGCCCAAGCCCATCAGCAGGGACAGACCCCGATTCTGGTGGGTGGCACCGGCCTTTATATCCAATCCATCACCGCCGGCTTAGGGATCCCGGCTGTCCCCCCGCAACCCCACTTGCGGGCGCAACTGGAAACTTGGCCCGCCGAGATTCGCTACGCCTGGCTGCAACAGTTGGATCCCGCTGCCGCTCAGCACATTCACCCCCATGATGCGGTGCGCACCCTTCGCGCTTTGGAGATTATCTACACCACCGGGAAAACCGCCTCTAGCCTGCGCCAAGCCCAGCCGCCTCAATACCCCATTTTGATGCTGGGTTTGCACTGCCCCATGCCCCGTTTACAGGCTCGCATTGCGCAGCGCACTGCACAGATGTTTCAGTCGGGCTGGATCGAGGAGGTCAAACAGCTGCGAGAGCGCTATGGGCCGGATCTGCCGCTGTTGAACACTTTGGGCTACGCGGAAATTTCTGCCTACCTAGAGGGGCGGATCTCGGAGGCTGAGTTGCAGCCCCTGATTGTGCAGCATACCCGCCAGTTTGCCAAACGGCAGATGACCTGGTTTCGAGCCATGCCGGGGATCCAGTGGCTGGATTGCGAGGCTGAGGATTTGCCAGACCAAATTGAGCAGCGGGTTAAGGATTGGATGGCAGATCTGCCAAACACCGAAACAACTGCCGACGATAATCGGCATCGGCTCGCCGATCCGTAAGGATCTCTAGGATCCGCACCCCCTGACCCGGCAAGGGATCCAAGCATTGGGCCAAATGCTCCCAACCCTGGACAAAGCAGTGGTCGATGCCGTGGGCTTGACACAGGAGGGCAAAATCGGTGGCTTGAGGCGTGGCAAAATAGGGTTCAAAGGGCGGATCCACCCCCTGCCGTCCCACTTCCGCAATGGGTAAAAACTCGAAAATTCCACCGCCGCGGTTGTTGATGAGCACAACAGTCAGGGATCCCTGCAAGTGGCGACTCAGTTGTAGGCCGTTGCTATCGTGCAAAAAGGCCAAATCCCCCGTCAGTAGCACCGTCGGGCGATGGCGATGGGCTACCCCAAACGCCGTGGAGAGCAGGCCATCAATTCCATTGGCCCCGCGATTGAAATAGGGCTGAATACAGCGAGCGTTGGGGGGCCAAAACCATTCCACATCCCGCACCGGCGTACTGTTGGCGATAAAGAGCGGGGTGTGGGCGGGTAAATGTTGGGCCAGCCACCAAGCCACTTTCCCCTCAAACCACCCCGGTAAGTTAGCCAATGTCTCGTCCAAGGCTGCGCGGACTTGGGCTTCTGCCCTGAGCCAGGTTTGCAAAAAGTGGGAGGGAGCTCGGGCCTCCCCACCCGGGATTCCCATGGCCAAATCTTCCACCGCCAGCGGGATATGAGTGGTGGGGTTGTGCAGGGGATCCCCATTCTCGGGCCGCGGGTCAAGCCGCCAAGTGCGCGGACGCAAAGCCGCCAAGGTTTGCCGCAGCTCTTTACTAGTCGGCAGGGATCCCAGTTGGATCACCTGTTCAGGCCAAAGGGGAGGGCGTTCCCGGCGCAGCAGCAGGTCATAGGTGGTGATGAGATAGGGATTGAGGTGGGCATAGTTGCGCAAAGGGGAAAGGCCCTCCGCCAAGACGGGCCAAGCCAGCGTCATGGCCAAACGGGCTACGGCCTCGGCATAGGCGTGGGGATCCTGAGGTTGTGCCGGCCCCGCCAGGATCACCCCCCGTTCACAGCGTTGCCACTCTTGCCAAAAGGGCTGCTGGTTCAGATTGATCCAATTTCTGGGGGGGGTTGACCAAGGAGTTACCCCCTGAAAAAAGGTTTCTTCAAAACCAGGTTCGTCCAAGAGACTGGCCAAAGCCTCCGTGCTGCCATCTGCGACCGGAGCTAAGGGATCCCGAAAGGGCACATTCAGGTGCACCGGGCCGGGAAAGGGGTAAAGCGTTCGTTCCCAAGCGTGGATCAGGGTTTGGCGTAGATAGCTCAATTGGCCGAGATCGGCGGCTGGGAGAGCTAATTCCGCTTGCCAGTTGGGATAGTGACCATAAAGCTTGAGCTGATCGAGGGTTTGCCCAGAGCGACAGTGGCGCAGCTCCGGGGGGCGATCCGCCGTCAAGATCAGCATTGGAATGCCGCTTTCTGCTGCTTCGAGTAGGGCCGGGAAAAAATGGGCGGCGGCACTGCCGGAGGTACACACCAGTGGGATCGGTTGTCGGTGCTGCTGCGCCAATCCCAGGGCAAAAAAAGCTGCCGAACGCTCATCCAAGACCGGGATGGCTTCTATGTCGGGGTGTTGTGCCAAGGCACAGGTGATCGGTGCCGAACGGGATCCCGGACACACCACCGCCAACCGACAGCCCAAGCGGCTCAAGGTTTCCGCCAACAGGGATCCCCAGAGGGCATTGGTATTGCGCCAATCCAGAGCCTTCACAGCGGAGATAGGGTATTGAGATTGAATCGGGATCCCGGCGGCAAAAAGTGAATGCGGGCATCGTGCAAGCGGAAGAAATGATCTGCGTCGGTTTCCTGAACCGTCGAGTAGAGTTGCGAGCCATCCACGATCGTCACTGTACCCAGGCCGATCACCTCCATCACATCATTGGCTTGAATGACCACCGCCGTATTCTCGTCGATACCGATACCCAAACACTGGGGATAGTGGGCCACCGCCGTTACCAGGCGTACCAGGCGATTACGCTGATGAAAATGTTGATCGATGATCACACGGGGCAACAGGCCCAACCCCGTCTTCACCGTTACAATCGCCGGGGTAGGCGGCTCACCACTATAGCCACGGGAGATCATCTGCTGACCCAATGCCGAAGCCCCGGCACTGGTGCCGGCGATCACCGTCTGCCCCCGCTGCCACTGCTGCCGAATCGCCTCGATTAAATCACTGTGAGCCAGTACCTCCGCCAAGCGCTCCTGATCGCCACCTGTGAAGTAAATGCCGGTGGAGTGGCGAACCTTTTGGATGGCATCGGGATCCCTGGCTTCCAACGGGTTGCGAATATCCAAAACTTGAAGGCTGGCTGCCCCCATTTGCTGAAAAATATTGGTGTACATCTCCCCCAGCACCGCCGGGATCCCAGAAGCCGCGGGCACAATCGTGATGTGGGCAGATTCTCCGCCCGAACGCCGAAAGAACTCCCAAAGAATGTGCCGCTCATTTTCTTTATCCTCGGCTCCCCCAACCGCGATGATGTCTGAACGAGTGGTGGTGGGATCCTCCACCGCAGGATAGGTGAGGGGGTAGACATCGTTTGTATTAGTGGGACGAACTACGTTCCACTCCAGCTCACGATGGGCAGCAGAGACATCAGACAGGTTGGGCATGGAGCGCAAAGGATACCGATGGAGTAAGGGAGCACATTTCACTTTCACTATGCTACGGCCTGTGATCCGGTTTGGCGCGGCCCAGCTCAGATTTCATCGCTTGGTCAAGGTTCTCAGATGTGGGAATAATAAGTTCTAGATTCTCCCAGATTCTCTCTAGCCCCACCCCCTTGTCTTCATCCATCAGGAGCAACCATGGCCAGAAAACCCGACGAGTACCTAGTTCACATCATGTTAGAGGGCGGCCAAACCATGCAGGTACGGGTGAGAGAGGCCCGAGAATACACCGAATTGATCAACAACCTCATGGTCGGTGGCGAAGATTTTATTACTCTGCCCAAACAAATGGACAACGAGTACATGATTGTGCGTCCCCAACGGGTCGCTGGGGTGGCGGTTGAGGCGATCTACGCTTCCAGTGTCGGCATTGACCTTTGAGCCGCAGGGATCCCATTCTGAAGTCGGAGATGGATCGAAAGAGCTTGGGATCCCTGGCAACATAAAACCCCCACCACCAAAGGCAGGGGCTGTGGGAGCCTTAAGACTTCTACAAGCTGAGTTCCAGGGAGCCTAGAACCTATAGACCCTAAGAATCTCAAAAGCCATTCAAGTTCACTCCTGCGGAGGCAGGATCACCTTGTCGATCACATGAATGACGCCGTTGGAGGCTTCGATATCTGCCGTCACCACGTTGGCATCGTTCACCATCACGCCATCGGCCAAGGAGATTTCCACAGGGGATCCCTCGACAGTGGCCACTTCCCCAGCTTCCAGGTCTGTGGAGAGCGCTTCACCAGGGATTACATGGTAGGTGAGAATCTGGATCAGTTGCTCACGGTTTTCCGGCAACAACAATTGCTCTAAAGTGCCCTCCGGCAGAGCAGCAAAGGCTTCATCGGTCGGGGCAAACACGGTGAAGGGGCCTTCCCCAGAGAGAGTCTCCACCAAACCAGCGGCTTCCAACGCCTGGATCAAGGTGGTGAAGGAGCCAGCCTCAACCGCAACATCCACAATGGTACCGGTAGCAGCATCAGCGGTTTCGACGGTTTCGGTAGCAGCACCGTGGGTACTGGCTTGCACCCCTGGGGCAACGGCCAAGGCGGTAGCAGAGGCAACGGCTAAGGACAGAGCAAAGAGATTTCGAATCATAGAATTGTAACCCTTCGTGAAGAGTAGGTTTACATTCCTTTATGACGCAAGGGATCCCGATTAAGTTCCCAAAAAACCAAAAAAATCCTAAAAAAAGATATTCCCGAACGCCCAAACACGTGTGCAGAAAAGGATTCTAGGGTTGTGATCGCCTGTTGTCAGAGTCGCAAAAATGATCGCCAGATCTTCCAGATCTTTCTTCCAGATCTTTATTAGCCAGCCAAGGTAGCCTGAGAGGGATCCTGTCAAGCTGAGAAAGTTGTTACAAACTTAACGGGAAAGGCCCGCTCAATAAGAATATCCAATTCACAGTCAATCCAGGAGTGGCGCTGGCGCTCACTCGTCGTCGCTATCGAAGTCGTCGCCGTAATCATCCCCGATCAGATCGTCAATATCGTCGATGTCTTCTTCCAAGACCAGCCCCGTTACTTCGATGGGATGCTCGATCAACCGACCTTCTTGGCGCAACCAATCGATAATCGAAAGGCTGCTGGGGGAGGGCACCACCGTTGGGGGTTGATCGCGGGGTTCTTCGCGGAGAGAAGGGTTGTACATGAGTACGCAGCTAAGGCCGAAAATCAGGAGGCTGGCAAAGCTAGGGATCCCTGTCTATGTCAGGATCCCGGTTAGCCGTATCCTATCCTAGCCTACCCCTCCGCCACTCTTGCAAAAACGGGTTGAGCACCCTCTCCAGTTCGACAGCACGGGCTGCCTTAAACAGGAGCCGATCCCCTGCTTGGACCTGCTGCCGCAACACCTGAAGTAGAGATGTCGCATCAACGAAGCGCTCGCAGTGAGGTGCGGGGTTTTGGTCCAACAGCGGTTGCATTTCCCCGTCTGGATCTAGGAGCAAGACCCGATCCAACCCCAAAGGAGCAGCCGCTCGACCAACTTCGGCATACAGAAGAGGAGCCTGTTCCCCCAGTTCTCGCATCGGGCCCAAGATCGCCCAGCGCCTTTGCCCAGGGGTTTGAGCTAACAGGTTCAGCGCCGCAATCATCGCTTCCGGTGAAGCGTTGTAGCTTTCATCCCAAATTTCCACATCGCCAGGCAGTCTTAGGAGCCGGTTTCGCCCTTGCAAATCACTGGGCAGGTGTACAGGCTCTTGTAGCCGCTCCAGATCCAAGCCCAAGCGGTACACGGTGGCCAAAACCCCCATCCAATTCAGGGCATGGTGCCGACCGGGCAAGGGTACGGGTAGAGTTAAGCCCTTGAGGGTCACGGTTTGGGCAAGCGGATCCCAGTCTCCTTTGAACTCCCCCTGTTCGAGGCCGTAGGTGAGGGTTTCTCCTGACCAGACCTGTTTGGCAGTGGCCAGCAGCAGAGGATCCTCGCCATTCAGTAAAGCAACGCCCTGGCCCAACTCCTGCAACAGTTCACACTTAGCGGCAGCGATGGCGGCACGGGATCCCAGCCTACCGATGTGAGCAGTGCCAACGTGGGTGATCAGGGCATGGGTGGGTTGGGCCATCCGAGCCAGTCGCAGAATTTCACCAGGGCCGCGCATGGCCATTTCCAGGACAACAAACTGATGCTCCGGTCGTATCTGCAGCAGGGTTTGGGCAACACCAATGTCGTTGTTGTGGTTGGCATGGCTTTTCAAGACGGTTCCGTAGCGACTCAGGGCAGCCGCCAGCATTTCTTTGGTTGTGGTTTTGCCTGCCGAGCCGGTAATCGCCACCACAGGGATGGGAAACTGCTCTCGCCACCCCCTGGCAATGCTTTGATAAGCCGCCAGCGTATCCGCCACCCGAAAATGGGATCCGGCCACCGGCTGGTCACTGATCACCGCCACCGCCCCTTGAGCTAGAGCTTGGGGAATAAACGCATGACCATCGAAGCGTTCTCCCCGCAAAGCGACAAAGACATCCCCCGCTTGTAAGTGGCGGCTGTCGGTGCAAAGGGTGTGAAAGGGGAGGCTGGGATCCCCCTGGAGAGGGACACGGAGCAGATCCGCCAGCATTTGCAGCGTGGGCATGGGGCAGCAGGATAGACTGGATCCAGAGTAAAACCCGCCTGCCAATCGTGACACAGAACAGTGGCATAGAAGAGCGGCACAGAGAATTGGGTACGAGGGATCCCGTGAGCTTGCGAGAGCGCATTGACGCAGACATCAAAGCCGCCATGAAGGCGAAAGACAAAACCCGCCTGGAAACTGTCCGCAGCATCAAAAAACTGATTCTGGAAAAAGAATCCAGTGTGCGGGCCAGCGGCCAAGACTCTCTTACTCCTGAACAAGAATTGGAACTGCTCTCCCAACTGGCCAAACAACGGCGGGACTCGATCCAGCAGTATCAACAGGCCAACCGTACCGACTTGGCAGACCAGGAAAGTCAAGAGCTGGCCATCCTAGAGGAATACTTGCCCCGGCAACTCACTGACGCCGAATTGGATGCGGTGTTGGATCAGTTGATCACCGACTTGGGGGCGAAAACCCCCAAAGATATGGGCAAAGTGATGAGTGCTGCCATGCAACAGCTGAAGGGGCAGGCGGATGGCAAAAGGGTGCAGGAGCGGGTCAAGGCCAAACTGAACCCTTGATTCAAGGATGACTTCCTCCCAGCAGTCGCCTACCTCTTATGAGTGGGATCCCTGTAGCCTATCTAACCCTGGCCTAGTTTGAAGATGAACCACAACAGCCTTTGGTTTTCGGGGGTGAAGGGGGCACATCCAAAGCAGGGTTGCGGTCAAAGAACCCGACCGGCTTGAGCATAAAACCGATGTAGCTCACCGGCATCACCGGCCAGTCCTCTGGGCGGGGCAAGTGGTTGCAGCCAAAGCTATACCAAAGCACCAACTCTGTATTTTCAATTGCGCGATTCGCTTGCGTCCATTTCACCAAGCCCTCGCCACCGGGGTGCTGGTTGGGGTAGTCGCCAGCCGGGAATTTCTCCTCCGGGTGATAGGGGGTTGCCCAAAGATGGTTCGCCAGGTACCCTGCCCGTCGGTACAACCAGGAGTTGGGATGGGCCAGCAGTTGCACATTTTCCCCCGGCAAGAGTTTGTACCCCACCGCTTGGCCGAGGCGGTTGCGACGCTGGGGATTGACGATTTTCCAATAGCGACCCTGCAAGGGATCCACCGTTTGGGCAGCCTCCTGCTCCGTTTTCAACAGCGTGGATTGGGCGCGGAAAGCATTGCCATGGGGGTTGTCTGGGCCGAGGGGCAGAGCTTCGGAATGCACCTCATACAGAGAGTTTTGCTCTCCATCCACCGCCATATCCAGCCGCACCGTGAAAAAGTGTTGGTGGTTCAAGCCAGAGAGTTGCGGGGCCACCAGCGTGCCAAACTCCGGTTCTTCTCCGGGCAGGGTGGCACAGGTGTTGATGATACCCGTTAGCTTCGCCTCAAACTCAATCGTGCCGTCTTGGTAGAAGTACCAAAAAAAGCCGTAATCATAATTACCTACAGTGGTGAAGAAAGAAATCACCAGCCGTCGGGAACGGCGTACCTGAGCCCGCTCAGTGCGCCAGTCGCTGTGCTTCCAGAGAATGCCAAAGTCCTCTTCGTGCATACACACCGCATTTTTCAGGAGCATCGGCTCGCCGCTGTTGGTGTGCAGATGGGCGTCAAAGTAGTAGATCTCCCCCAAACAATCGCACCCCAATTGCAGAGAGTTGGCCTGCATACCGATGGCATATTCCCCCACATCAAAGGCGTTTTTGCGAACGTGAGGTTCGCGCGGATCCCCGTAAGGAACCACCATCTCCGCCACTGAGGCGCGGTAGAGAATGGGGCGCACCCGACTTTGCTCACCAGACTCTGGTGAGCCTTGATCTTCATAGCCCACCTGATGCAGCACCAGCCCTTCCCGCGGATTGAAGCTGATGCGCAGATCCCACTTTTGCCAGCGGATGTGGTGTCCCTGCACCTGAAAGCTTACCCCTTGCGGCTGCGTGATTTCCAGTGGCTTCAAATCTCTGCGGAAATCCTTGAAAAACAGTTCGTCGAAATTGCAAGATTCCGGCGGCAGCGGCCAAATACCTCGGTCTTCAATCTTCACCACCTGCATCCGGTTGAGATCAATCCAGGGATTTAGGCCCTCAATCGGTCGGGCATAGCCGTTATCGCAGGGTTCCGCCCGCAAAAAACACAGCCCCCGCACCAGCCGCTGCCCTTGTTCTTCCGGGATCCCAAAATGGCCAACCGTCCAATAGTCCACCATCACCAGGTTGACATCCTGGATCCCCCGCCGGGCCAAAGCAGCCAAAAAGTCGGGATCCTCCTTCAGCAAGCGGTCGCATTCGTACACCTCATCATCCATCAGAGCCGGCTGCACACCGGGAATGGGTTTCCAAGAGCAGACCTGCTGCCGGGTAAGAGAGACCACCGCCTCGTAGGTGCTGCCACTGGAGCGATCCAAAAGCACCACAAAAGCCTGCCGATCCCAGGCCATGCCGGGTGTCCAGGTGGACATCCAGCGTCGATCCGGTTCTTGCAGTTGAATGGTGGCAAATCGCCACTCTCGGGTAATGGACTGCTGTTGCCGCAGAATACTAACGGCGCTCTGGATCTCTTCAGGAGTAAGGGGATCCAATGGATGCTGTTGCGGAGAGAGCGGTTGTTGAGACGCTTCTGTTCGCGCCGACGTGCCCTCGGCGCATTGGGTAGACAGCCTGGGCAAGTTGGTTTTCACTTGCCCATCACGGCTGCGAGACAATTCACAAACCACGGAAAGTACCTTGAATTCTTTGGGATAAAGAGGGATAAAGATGGGAAAGATCAAAGATAAGAACGGCAGGGATCCCATACCCACGACAGGGTACGGCCAAACGATACTGAATCGACCCGAACAACAGGGATCCCGCAAAACAGGGTGGGAGAGAGGCTGGGAGGCCGGAGTATTGAACGCACCAGCTCAAAAACCCAAGCCAAAACCTGGGGCAAGTGTTTTCGCCCCAACCCACAATAGGAATCTCCCCCTAACCAAAAGAAGAGGGAAGCGGTACTTTCAAGAGAATGTGAATCAGCCGAGTCCAGTGTTGAACGGGCTTAGCTGGGAGCAGCCCCAATGTTAGTTGCAGTAGAAACTTTAGGCTCAACGTCGCATAGGACAGCATAAAAAAAGAGAAACGCTTCATGCAGGCTGAGGGCAACATCAGTCAAAGAAGGCCCTACCCTTGGGCAATACCTTCCCGGTGCGCAAAAACACAAACGCACCTCGCCCTAACCCCACCTGCTGGGGGGATCCCGAAACCCGGATCCGAAACGTGGCTGCTCATCACTATAGCAAAGGGATTGCTCCTCTGCGCGGGGTTTTGGAGATCGAAAACGCCTCTAACCTTTTGAGAAGACTTGAGAAGTCCTACCCCTCTGGGTTGAAAGCCTTACCTGTAAAGTTAAGGATCGCTGACACAGGGATCCCTGTAATTCCCATCAAAATCGTCCAGAATGGGGTACGAACCGTAGAGGATTTTACCGTTGGTGGGAGAATTGACCTCGTCTCCATACCGTTTGGTGCCGGTGCAAGCGGGCGACAACCGATTCTACCCAGATTACCTGCATCTGGCCCTGGAAGCAACCCAGTTGGGCTATTGGCAAGTGGATTTGCGCAGTTGGCAACTGACTACTTCACCCCAATGCAAAGCCAAATATGGATGGGATCCCGACCAGGACTTCACCTTGGAGATGTTTTTGGAGTGCGTCCACCCCGAAGACCGCGAGAAGGTCAGGAAGGCTTTTGCTACCGTCAGCCGCTCGGATCCCAACGTTTCGGTGGAGTATCGCTGCTATTGGGCGGATCAGCAATTGCACTGGAACCTTTCTGTGGGGATTGCCTTAGCGGATCGACAAGGCCAACCTCAGCACATTGTCGGGGTCACCCTCGATATTTCTGAACGCAAACAACTGGAAGCAGCCCTAGCCGAGCAGGAACGACACCATCGCCAAATCCTAGAGACAATCCCGGATATGCTGTTTCGCCTGGATCGCCAAGGGAAGTGTCTAGAATTTAAGCCCCCCAGCCATTTCCCCACTCTACATCCGCCGGATTTTTATCTGGGCAAAACGCCTCAGGAGCTGTTTCCGGATCCTTATGCCGAGGCGATTCTGCAGCATCTGGAACTGGCTTTTGGAACGCAGCAAGTGCAAGAGATGGAATACCTGTGGGCGGGGCCATCTCCACACCCTCAATATCGACAGGCCCGGTTTGTACCCTTTGGGGAAGACGAGATGCTGGTGATTGTGCGGGATATCACCTCTCGTAAGCAAACAGAGTTGAGGCTACAGCAACGAATTGAGCGGGAAAAGCTACTCAATCAACTGGTTCAAGCGATCAATACGGCCTTGGATTTACCCACCCTTTTCGAGGTGGCCGTCTGTTCGGTGCGTCAGGTTCTGGGAGCAGCGCGGGTTACTCTCTATCAATATTTGCCCGCTGAAGCGGTATGGGTGGGCATTGCCAGCGACGGGGATTTTGAGACTTTGCCCAGCACTTTGAACTTGCGCGTGCCCGATAACAGTGAGTTTGTGGTCATTGACCATTTGAAGCAGCTGCAAATTTTTTGTGTGCAGGATCCGGAGCAGGTGGCTGATTCCTCCCCCACCTTTCAAATTGCCCTGCAAGAAAAACAGAAATATCAGCTTGGCCCGTGGCTCGTGGTACCGGTCGCCCATCAAGGTCATTTATGGGGTGGGCTCTCCTTACAGCGGTTGACGACGGATCCCGATTGGGAAAGTGAGGATATCGAACTGGCCACAGCTATTAGCGATCATTTGGTGGTGGCCATTCAGCAGGCGGAACTTTATCAGAGACTGCAACAAACCAACGCAGAATTGGACTATCAGGTACGGGTACGCAATGCGGAAATCCAGCAAGCCTATAACTACGAAGCCCTACTGCAGCTCATCACCGAAGAAATTCGCGCCAGTTTGGATGAACAACAGATTTTGGAGACAGTAGCTCAAGAATTGGCCATCAGCCTGAACCTCTCCAATTGCGCCATTGCTCTGTACGATTCAGAGCGGCAAGTCAGTGTTTTGGCCGTGGACTATTTAGCCGGCGAAGGGATCCGGCGCTTTCCTTTGGAGATCCCGTTCGTGGATTTTGCGGATGTACTCAAGCAGCTCCAGCAAGGGCAAGTCTGTCATTTTAGCCATTTCCACCATCCCTGTTGGCCCGACCACGACCGCTACACGCTGCTCATTGCCCCTATTTATGATGACGGGGATCCGACCCGGCCCGATCGGGATCCCCGGGTCTTGGGGGATATCTGTGGATCCCGGCCACCGGGACAGGTGTTTACGGAGCAGGAACAACGCCTTATTTACCGGGTTGCCTGCCAGTGCGCCATTGCCATTCGTCAAGCCCGCTTTTACCAAACTATTCAGCAACAGGTGCAACAACTGCAAACCCTGAATCAACTGAAGGATGAATTCCTGCACATGGTCTCCCATGAAATGCGCACACCCCTGACCAATATGAAATTGGCGATTGGATTCTTGTCGAAAGCGAATCTAACCGAGCGGGAAAAGCACTATTTGCAGATTTTGGAGATGGAAACCAACCGCGAAATTGATTTAATCAATGATCTGTTAGAACTACAGGCCATCGAATCAGGGAACAAAGCCCTGAAGCTGTCTTGCCTCTCACCCCAAGAGTGGATCGAAGAGATCTCAGCTCCCTTTTTGCTGCGAGCCATCGAACAACGGCAACACTTTCAAGTGCAGCTGGATCCCGGCCTTCTGCCCCTTTATACGGATGAAAACCTCTTGTCGCGGGTGGTGAGCGAACTCTTGAACAATGCTTGTAAATACACTCCCGCTGAGCAAGAAATTCATCTGCGGGTAAGCCAGGCTATTCAAAATGGTACCCTCGGCTGGCTGATTACCGTTCGCAACACAGGGGTGGAAATTCCGGCAGAAGCCTTGCCCCATCTATTTGAAAAGTTTTACCGCGTAACCCACCTGGATCGGCGTAATGTGGGGGGCACAGGACTGGGGTTGCCCTTAGCCCAGAAAGCGGTGGAGTTGTTGCAGGGATCCCTGACGGTAGAAAGCCACTCTGACCAGGTGATCTTTCAGGTGTGGTGCCCCCATCAAGACAGTCTGCGAGAGATCCAGAGCTTGCCCCATCAGGGGTAAACCCAACGCCTTGCGCAGGACTCGAACCTGCAACCATCGACTTAGAAGGTCGGTGCTCTATCCTTTGAGCTAGCAAGGCTGGGGATTACGGCAAAGCCATTATATCCCTGGGGCAAAAGGGCTCCCAATCCCTCTGGTTTTAGCCGAAGTACAGCTCTGGCACGGGTTCCTCGCAACAAGGCTTGGGTCTTGCTACGCACCTCCCGTAGCGAGACATTCCCTGTGCAAAGTAACCAGCAAAGGAGCTGTAGCACTCTCTCTATCCCCAACTTCTGCCATGCTGCTGAGGCAAGTTGCGCGGTTTGACGGAAAAATTTGCAGGTGGATCCCTTCACCATGGAGATAGCAGCCATTGAGTGTTCTAGCTCAGGTTATGAACGTTAAAGAGATTGCCCAACAGGCTTTTCAAACAGGGCGTTTGAGCCTCATTCAGGAAACCTGCTTGTACGAATTGTTTGAAGCTCACTGTACGGATGAGGAAGATTTGCAGGCGGCAGATTCCCTGATCAATGCTCTTTTGGATGGTGTTGTGCAGCGGGAAGGCTATGGCTGGGATCCCTGTCCGACCATCCCGGACTTTAACACCGAACTCTAGTCGCAGTTCTGTCGGGGGTCTATCGCGTAGCGGTGCGGAGCACTCTGACCTAGATGAGTGGCGTGGGGCAGAAATGCTCAAGAGTGATTTTGGGAGGCTCACGCTGCTCGCGTAGCGTTACGTAGCAACAATCTTTGACGCTCATCCCGCTAGCGCTTCGCGTATCGTGCTATGCCTACGGCACCCTGTCGGGAACCGCACGACCCGGAGGGTCATGCCACTGCCCTTAAACACGCTTCACCACTGCTCTTACAGCATTCACTTTCACTTGGTCGCTTGC